>NZ_LZGO01000019.1:0-46906 GCF_001690235.1 Gilliamella sp. wkB292 | reverse complement strand
CGACTCAATCCAATCCTAACTCATCAATCCCAAACAAATATCAACAACTAAACCACTGTCCAACATGTAGCTCACTTGTTACTAACTATTTTTTTTCCTTTGATTATGCCATTAAAAGTAAACAGTACCGGCCAATAACATTTGTACCTGTGTATAAAGAAAGTATTCCTGAGTTAAAACCACCCAAAATTGCTTAATAGTATTTATCGAACATAAGAAGTAAGTAATTCACAGTCAATAACGCAATAAAAAGCACCTTATGTGAGGCTTTTTATCAAGTTGTATTGAATAAATGGTTATTTTATTTAACTAATTATATTTTAAAGGAATATTATGAAACGTCGAAATTTTATCATCAGTTTTACTGCCGCCTTAGGCGGATTGTTTGCCACTAAAGCTATCGCCAAAATGAATCACGCATCTATGTCTGAAAACGTGTGTGAAGTTAATTCTGATAACTGTAATACGGAGGGGAATATGCACGATCATATGAACATGAATATGAATATGAATATGAATAATACAATGCCACAAAAACTGTTATCGACTTCAGCATTGACACAGGGTAAAAATTTACCTGAGCTCACCAATTTAAAAAATACCAGTAACCAAGCAGGCGTCTTTGAAGCAACGTTACATTTGAAACCGGTAAAAATAGCTTTAACACCCGACATAACCACAGAATTTTGGGCTTATAATGGCATGGTTCCCGGTCCAAAAATTGAAGTGTTTGAAGGTGATCATGTCAAAATTACCGTTAAAAATGATCTTTCACAACCGACGACCATTCACTGGCATGGTTTGCTTATACCTTCAGATCAAGACGGTAATCCACAAGATGCCATTCCTGCAGGCGGTAGTCGAATTTATGAATTTACCATCCCTGAAGGTACGGCTGGAACTTATTGGTATCATCCACATGGGCACAACACGGTTGCTGAACAAGTCTATCGTGGTTTAGCCGGTACATTTATTGTCCGCAGTAAAAACGATCCATTAGCTTCACTACCTGAGCAACATTGGTTCTTTTCCGACTTAAAATTAACAGAAAAAGGGGAAATTGCCGAAAATTCGATGACAGACTGGATGAATGGTCGAGAAGGACAATTTGTGTTAATCAATGGCGCTTACCGCCCAAATATAAAAGTAGAAGGTGCAACACGAGTGAGAATCTGGAATGCGTGTTCAGGTCGATACTTAAACCTTTCGGTACCGGATTGTGATGTTTATTTAGTGGGTACGGACGGTGGCCTAATTGCTGCACCTCACCAACTTAATACCCCCTTACTACTTACCCCAGCTGAACGCGCTGAAGTGGTCATAGTTCCGAAAAAAACAGCCAGCCTTTACTTAGAAAATATCGGATACGATCGGGGTAAAATGGGTAATGTACCACCAGAGCAAAATATCATTCTTTCACAATTCCAATTAACCCAAACAGCCAGTGTAGTTTTACCGGCTAAGCTAAAACAAATACCAACTTTAGGTGAAGCAGTCGCCAAAAAGTCGCTTGAATATACTGAAGTAATGAATAAAAATGAGCCTCGAGGTGGTATGTTGTTTTTAATTAATGGCAAACAGCATGATATGTCACGAATTGACTTAGAAAGTAAACTTCATGACGTTGAAGAGTGGACAATTGTTAACAACTCACATATGGATCACAATTTCCATATACATGGTGCACAATTTATTGTGCAGTCTCGTGAATTAAATGGTACTAAAACAACGCCTGAATTTGTTGCGTTAAAAGATACCACCAATTTACGTCCGCACGAAACACTTGTTGTGAAAATTCAACAAAACATGCCGGGATTACGCATGTATCATTGCCATATCATCGAACACGAAACATTGGGTATGATGGGGCAATTGATGGTGAAATAATCGATTTATCCTCCCTCTTTTCTTAATTTTCTAAATACAGACTATTAAGATTAAGAGGGAGATTTTATTTCGATTAAGATAAATCAACAATCCACAACGAATAAATCCCTTAAATATAAAAATAATTTCAATGATTACGGTAACAAAATAGACAATATCGAGTATATAACAGACTAATTAACGTTGACTATTACTCACATAAAATGACTTGCGTTTGCTTCTCTAATTTTGCAACTAGCAAAGGATCAGCCATATCATTAGTAATCAATGCGGTAATCTCTTGCCATTCGCAAATTTTATATAAACTTTTGCGACTGAATTTAGTGTAATCACCTAAAATATATTTTTTATCCGAATGAGCAATGATCGCTTTATCAACATAAGCATCAGAAGAAGATGGGCTAGAAGGACCGCTCAAATTACTAAAGCCATCAGTACCTAAAAAACAAGCATCTACCTGTATTTCATTAATCATTGACACGGTCCAACCACCAAAAACTGATGAGCTTTTATCACGCAGTTCACCCCCAAATAAAACAACTTGGTTACCAGACGAAATTAGAATATTAGAATAGAAAAATAATCCTTAAAAATCTTACATCTGCACAAAAGCTTTAAAGCTTATCCTATCCACTTGCTAATATAAATTGGCAAGTGGATGTTATCGGTCACTCTTTTTAACAATTTTACTGCCACAACATCTAACCGAGTCAAAATAAGATAGCAGACCTTTAGCCATTTTTCTTTTAACATCAAGAGTAGCTAATGACACTGCTGTAATAATTGTTTTAATTTTGAGAAAAAATGCTAGAATGTTGCCACTATGACTGTGATTAGCTATTGTAAACAACTCCACAAACGCTTTATTATCAAAACTGCCTTATCGCACTTATTATTAGGTGTGATTGCTGCTGGGTTTGGTCTATATCAAGAAAATGCATTACCTGCTCAGCTATCGGTGTCTCAAGTCGGTATTATAGCTATTACCGCAATAGTGCAAGATCATCAAACGCCAATAAAAACGCATATACAATCACTGTTGTTGGTGCAAAAACAACATGATGATAAACAAACCATTTCATTAAATCATTATGATGTCAGTCCCAATATTGTCATCCGATTAACCCCCTACAACGGCATTAGAGCTGGTCCTGAAGCTACTGTTTAAAAATCGATAACTTACTGAAATTAAGTTGTCTTATTTAGATATAAAACATTATTAATCCTATTAAAAAAATAAGAGAAGATCATGCTATTAAAATTATTAACCAAAGTATTCGGTAGCCGTAATGAACGTGTACTAAAAACAATGCGTAAACGCGTAGAAAGAATCAATGCTTTAGAACCACAAATGGAAGCATTAACGGATGATGAGCTAAAAGCAAAAACAGCAGAATTTAAACAAAAAATTGCTGATGGCACCAAATTAGATGATATTTTAGAAGAAGCTTTTGCGGTCGTTCGTGAAGCGAGTAAACGCGTTTTTGGAATGCGTCATTTTGATGTGCAGCTAATTGGGGGTATGGTATTAAATGAACGCTGTATTGCTGAAATGCGTACCGGTGAAGGTAAAACCTTAACCGCAACCTTACCTGCCTATTTAAATGCGTTAACAGGCAAAGGGGTTCATGTCGTCACGGTTAATGATTACTTAGCCCAACGTGATGCTGAAAACAATCGCCCACTATTTGAATTTCTAGGTTTAACTGTCGGTATTAATCTACCTAACATGCCACCGCAAATGAAACGCGATGCTTATAATGCCGATATCACTTATGGTACTAATAACGAATATGGCTTTGATTACCTGCGCGATAATATGGTGTTTACGAAAGAATCGCGAGTACAACGCCCACTACATTATGCCTTAGTCGACGAAGTAGACTCGATTTTAATTGATGAAGCAAGAACACCATTAATCATATCTGGACAAGCCGAAGACAGCTCTGATAGATATGTCAGTATCGATAAAATTATTCCATACTTGGTTCGCCAAGAAAAAGAAGATTCTGATCAATTTCAAGGTGATGGTGACTTTTCTATTGACGAAAAAACACGTCAAGTCAACCTTACTGAACGCGGTTTAATTAAAGTTGAAGAGTTACTAATTAAACAAGGTATTATGAAAAGTGACGAGTCACTTTATGCCCCAAGCAATATTGTGTTAATGCATCATGTCAACGCAGCTCTTCGAGCCCATCACCTGTTCCATAAAGATGTGGATTATATTGTTCGCGATAACGAAATCATTATTGTCGATGAACATACTGGTCGTACTATGGATGGACGCCGCTGGTCTGATGGGTTACACCAAGCAGTAGAAGCCAAAGAACATGTTAAAATTCAAAATGAAAACCAAACTTTGGCATCTATCACTTTCCAAAACTATTTCCGACTATATGAAAAATTAGCAGGGATGACAGGGACAGCGGATACCGAAGCATTCGAATTTAATCAAATCTATGGTCTTGATACCATTGTTATTCCAACAAATCGCCCAATGGTCCGTAAAGATCAATCTGATTTAGTCTATATGACCGAAAAAGAAAAAATCGACGCGATCGTGGCTGATGTACAAGAGTGTGTAAAACGTGGGCAGCCTGTGTTAGTTGGTACGGCTTCCATCGAGAAATCAGAACTTGTCTCTCAAGCATTTAAAAAAGCGGGTATCAAACATAATGTATTAAATGCTAAATTCCATGCACAAGAAGCCGAAATTATCGCTGAAGCAGGTAGTAAAGGTGCCGTGACAATTGCCACCAATATGGCGGGGCGCGGTACCGATATTATGCTTGGCGGTAACTGGCAAAATGAGATCGCTAAACTTGAAAATCCAACCCCTGAAGATATCGAAAAAGCCAAACAAGCATGGCAAACCAAGCACGAAGAGGTAATAGCACTTGGTGGCCTTTACATTTTAGGGACAGAGCGTCACGAATCTCGTCGTATTGATAACCAATTACGTGGTCGTGCAGGTCGTCAAGGTGACCCTGGTGCTTCACGCTTTTATCTATCACTTGAAGACCCATTAATGCGAATTTTCGCCTCAGAGCGTGTTGGTAATATGATGCGTAAACTGGGTATGAAAGAAGGCGAAGCCATTGAACATCCTTGGGTTACTAAAGCTATTGCAAATGCGCAAAAGAAAGTTGAAAGCCGCAACTTTGATATACGTAAACAACTACTTGAATTTGATGATGTTGCCAACGATCAACGTAAAGCAATTTATCGTCAACGAAATGAACTACTTGATAATAGCGATATTAAAGATACCATTGATTCTATTCGTGATGATGTATTTAATGCGCTAATTGATCAATATATTCCACCTCAATCAATTGAAGAGATGTGGGATGTACCTGGACTAGAATCAGCATTAAAAACCGATTTTGCTTTAGATTTACCGATTGCTAAATGGTTAGATGAAGAAGCAAATCTGCATGAAGAAACATTACGTGAACGCATTTTACAAATCGCAAAAGAGACCTATCTTGAAAAAGAAAATAGTGCTGGCTCTGAAGCATTTAGACACTTTGAAAAAAGTGTAATGTTACAAACACTTGACACTTTATGGAAAGAACATTTAGCCGCAATGGATTATTTACGCCAAGGTATACATTTACGTGGTTATGCGCAAAAAGATCCTAAACAAGAGTATAAACGTGAATCATTTAATATGTTTGCAAGCATGTTAGAATCGTTAAAATATGATGTTATTGGTGTACTGAGTCGTGTTCAAATCCGATCACAAGAGGAAGTTGATGAAGCTGAACGACAACGCTTAGCTGAAATGGAAAAGCTCATGGAAAAACAGAAAACGAGCCATGAATCTGTTACTAGTATTGATGGAGATGAACCTGAAACCTCATCGACGCAACCAGTAGTCCGAGCGCAAGCGAAAGTTGGGCGTAATGATCCTTGTCCATGTGGCTCAGGAAAAAAATATAAACACTGTCATGGTGCTGTTCACTAAGATAAAAATTTAGTATCATCAAAACATTATCAAATAAATTGCCGATAATACTCGGCATTTAACAGGTGGGAAAGGATCTCTTTCCCCAAGTTGACTTATAGATAGACAGACAGGATTATGAAAAAACATACTGAAATTGCTGTAGGTATTATACGTTCACAAGATTGTCAAATCTTTATCACTCAACGAGGTGAAGACTCACATCTTGCTGGTTTTTGGGAGTTTCCGGGTGGAAAAGTCGAAGTTGCTGAAACACCTTTTCAAACCTTGCAACGCGAGATCGCTGAAGAAGTCGACATTCATATTCATCATGCGCAATTCTTAAAAACAGTTCAGCATAGTTACGATGATCGCGATATTACTATCCATGCTTATTTAGTTGAAGAGTGGGATGGCGTACCTTTTGCCAAAGAAGGGCAACCGAGCCGTTGGATTGATCAAGAAGATCTCAATGCGGATGAATTTCCCGATGCTAATCGACCTATCATCGAAATGCTAAAAAATTTAGATAAACAAATTTAGCATATTTTTTTAGAATATCCTTTTATACGTTTGATTTTCAAACGTATATCTTCCCATTTTTTAATAAGAAACATAATATTAACTCAAATATTGCTGTTTTAACTTTGTTTTAAAACTTAACTTATAATATACTGCTCTCCTTATTGATATTACTTATCAATAAGAACACTATTTCTAAAATATGAAAAGGAAATGAATACAATGAAAGAATATAAAGTTGTTATTTATCAAGAAGGTGCTTTATCATCTTTACTTTTTGGTGCAGCAAATTCTAATGCTGAAAAATTCTCTGATTTTTTAAATCAAAATGCAAGACAAGGTTGGCGTGTGGTGACAATGGAAAAAGATATGAGACGCCTATTTTTACTTTGGAAACGTGAAGCCTATCTAATTGTGATGGAAAAAGATCGCATATAAATAACCAATATTCATACAGTTTAAAAAAACTGTATGAGCAATATAGAATTGAACTTAGGGTTAAAACTGGTTATTTAAGTTTTTTATTTGATCCAAGGCAGTTTATATCCAAAACTAAACGTCAATTTAAAGATAAAATATCACTCGCTATTTATAATTTAGATTTGACCTTGAAAATCAAACATCAAAATCGATTATTTACACTGTAATCGTTGTTCGGCTAATGCCAAAAAAACAATACCTATAATGATACATAACGCGCCAAGTAAGCGAGTGGTTGTAATTTGCTCATTAAAAGCCACGATCGAAACAAGCATTACCGTTACAACTTGTAAATGAGAAGCCGCAAATGCAGGACCAACCGGTGCTTTTTTTAATAATATCATCCATGTCATAAAAGCACCTGTATAGCCTAAAATAACTAAATAAGCCCAACCATGACTAAAAATACGAATCAACCAATTAAAATTAGCCTCAAAGGGGAGTGCAGCTAATGCCGTTAATTTAAAGCTGGTTTGCCCAAAAGTATCGAAAAATAGTAACAAAATAAAACCAATGATATAAAATTTTTTCATTAGGTTAGCCCCACTAATATCACGCCGAAAGTAATAAAGAATATACCAATAAGACGAAAGGCGGTTAGATGCTCTTTAAATAAAACTCGCCCAGCAATCATAACCGTAATGATGTTAAACGATCCTAATAAAATACCTTGCGACAAGGGGACTTCACTTAAAAAAGCTAACCAAAAAATAAAACCAACAAAATAGGTAGCAAAACCTAACCAAAGCCAAAAATTACCAAACAATTTTTGCCAATAGTGTAAACCTTGTTGATGTTTTGACGTTATGGCAGCATATTTAAAGGCAATTTGTCCGACAGTATCACAAACTAGATTAACTAACCAAAGCGTAATAATTAAGGCTGACATGGCTGACAAATTCCATGTATTTCAAGCACACTATGTTTTATTAAAAACTGACTTTGCAATGCTAGTAGCTTGAGCTGTGTTTCAATATCTTCTGAATGCTTTTCTATAATTTGTTTACATTTATCACAAATAAATAAAATTGAAATATGCTCTGGATCATGAAAATGCGGGCATACAATATAACTGTTAGATGATTCAACTTTGTGAATAAAACCTTGTTCGAGTAAAAACTCAAGTGCACGATAAATTGTCGGTGGTTTTGCTTGTGGTTCACTAACTTTCAATAGATCTAACAAATCATATGCACTCATCGCTTTATTTGCTTTCAACATGATATGTAAAACAGTACGCCGCTGTGTTGTCAGTTTTATACCGCGTTTTTTGCATAACATTTCAATCTTTTCAATTAGCAGATTGTGCATTCGGTTTCCCTTCACTTTTGATTATTATTTATTACGTGCTGCTTTTTTTCGTCTTATCTCTTTAGGATCATTAATTAATGGACGATAAATTTCGATGCGATCACCATCATTAACTAACGTATTAAAATCACAGCGCTTACCGTAAATACCAACTAGATGCTCATCTAAAGTAATTTGACATAACGATAAGATATTGGATTTTGTTATTGCTTGCAATACATTCGTTTGTGCACTAACTTCTAAATTAATGACGGTTGCATTATTAGGTAAAGCATAAACAACTTGAATATTTATCATACTAATAAATCTGCCTTGCTCGTGTTGAAAATGCATTGACCATGTTAGTCATAACTTCTTTAAACACCGGGGTAAAAGCAATATCAAGTAGCTTATTTTTAAACTCAAAATCTAAACTAAAACTGATTTTACTGTGAGTATCACTCACTGGAGTAAATTGCCATCTGCCAGACAGGTGTTTAAAAGGGCCTTGCAGTAATTTCATCTCAATTAAATGCGGCTCATTAATCTGATTTACAGTAGTAAAAGATTTTTTAAAGCCTAACTTTTCAACTTCAATAAATGCCGTTAACTTATTATCTTGTTTGCTAATAATGCCAGTTGCGATACAATCAGGAACAAATTCTGGGTAACGAGCAATATCATTAACCAATGCAAACATTTGTTCAATTGAATAAGGCTCGATAACTTCGTGAAAAACGTGTGCCATAAGAATAAAATAAAAAAATAAAATTATTGGCATATAGTATCACGTAACTCTATAATATCGCACATTATGACTAAGAAAAAATCACACAAGCCGGGTTCGGCAACAATTGCATTAAATAAACGCGCACGCCATGAGTACTTTATTGAAGAGGAAATTGAGGCGGGATTATCTCTACAAGGTTGGGAAGTAAAATCCCTGCGCGCAGGTAAAACTAACATTAGTGATAGTTACGTTTTACTCAAAGATGGTGAAGCATGGTTATTTGGTGCAACAATTACGCCATTATCAGTTGCATCATCGCATGTAGTATGCGATCCGATGCGTACACGTAAATTGCTGCTTAATCAGCGTGAGTTGAACTCTCTGTTTGGTCAAATAAACCGTCAAGGTTATACCGTTGTGGCCCTCTCTTTATATTGGAAAAATGCCTGGGCTAAAGTAAAAATTGGTTTAGCCAAAGGTAAAAAAGAATACGATAAACGTACCGACATTAAAGAACGCCAATGGCAGGTTGATAAAGCGCGAATTATGAAAAACGCCAATCGTTAATAGTCTAGCTCATAAAAAAATGGCTAGGCTAACGGTGGCGAATAATTTTTGGCTCAATAAAAAAGGCATGATGTTTTAGTTCTTTAAAGTTAATCAGCCGATCGATGACCTCAACACAAGTATGTGCCATGGTTTGAAAGTCTTGAGCAATCGCATCTGTTGGGTAATAACAGTAGTCAAGATAGATATTATAATCATAAGAGCATAAACAAATTTGATTAGGATCTATTTTGATCTCGACCAAATAACTCAGTACCTCTTGCAATAAATTGCATGAAGGCGTAAAAATAGCTTTAGGTAACCGTCCTAATTTTTCATGAACACCTTTGATTAACTGATACCCTTTATTTTGACAATAATCATCACACACTAACCAATCGTGTTTGAACTTTAATCCCGCAGTTTTCAGCCCTTGCTTGAATCCTTCAAGTCTTGCATGAATCGAGGTTAGTTGTATATCACATCCAATAAAATAAAACTCTTCTAGTTGTTTAGCATAAGGAATTATCAAATCAGCAACTGACTTTACAGATTCACTGGTGATAAAAGGAAGTTTGGTATCCTTTAAATAACGATCGAAAAACAGTACGGGAGTCTGTTGGTTAATGTTTACATAAAAATCATCACTATCTAAAGATGTCACAACAATCATCGCATCAACGCAACGTTCGACCAAATTTTGCGCCACTTTAATTTCGACCTCGGGATTATAATGACTACAAGTGATTAAGAGTTGGATATTTTTTTGTCTAAACGAGGCTTCTAAATGGTGTAAAAACATCGAAAAAAATGAATTAGACATATCCGGCACAACAACGCCAATGGTATTTGTGCTATTCGCTTTAACTAAATATTGACGAATATGAGATTGATCACTGTATTGCTGAGCAATCGCTAATACCCGCTGCCGAGTTTGCGGGGAAATTCGATATTTTTTATCTCGTTTATTAAAAATATGGCTGACGGTCGTTGCCGACACACCAGCCAAACGAGCAATATCATTGAGCTTTAATTTATTACTCGCCATACACATTACCTTATTTTTAACGTGGAGTACGCTGCTGTTTATTAGGGAACGCAGGATTGTGATTTGCCGATGGATTTTGATACCAATAAGCCACACTTGCGATATCATCACAACGTTCATACAATCTTATATCATCGTTACCAATTTGTTGAAAGGCTAACTTGATATTTTTGTGAAATGCCACCGGATCAGGTAAATGCCAACGATATAAACCATGCATCGGCAAACCATCATCGCCAAAGCCATGTACAGGATTTGCATCACCTGTCTGGAAAAAATCACGTGTTGCATCACGATTGGTTTGATAAGGGTAACCCATAAACAGTGTTTGAAAACACTTCGCTTTTGGGCGTCCTTGGCTATCACGATTATGAAATGCCCAAGCGCCACCAAAATAGTCTTCAGAACCGGTTGAATGTTGTGTTGGATAATCGCTATCATCATCAAGATAGAATTTAAACTCCCCTTCTCCCCACCAATAACGTTCTAGCGCCGTTAAGGCTAAGTAGGTACCTACATAATAACCCTGTCCTTGAACATTATCTAAAATGACATAATCTTGGGCATATTGAGTAATGCGTTGTCGGCGCCATTGCGCATGAAAATAAAGCGGCGCTTCAAATGGTTTTGGCATTAACGCATAGTTCACTGTAAAAAAGAAATGTTGCAAATCAGCCTCATGCTCATTTTCAATTTCAATGCGTGCTTTTTTATTAAAAGGCATTCTAAAATAACAATTAAAGCCGCCCGTTGGATTAACCACAATTGGCATTGAATTTATATCACATCTTGCACCAAAGCCATTACAGAAAAAGTCACCAATTGGACTCTCAACTGATGGTACGGTTTCATCATCCCAATAAATGCGTATAACAACATCACGAAGTACAAAGCTTCCGCGATGTGTTCTATCAGTTAAAGTAAACCACATATGGCGAATTTCGGCAGGACCCGTTATTTCGGCTATGGTCATCTTTCTACCGGCAGGGATTGAGATACAGCCTTGCCCTTTTCGACTCGGTCCTAAAGCGCTGGCCTTCATACATGATTTGCCTTTTTCGCCAGTCATATTTTCGGGCGAAATAGTTCTGGTTTGTTCAAAGTGAAACTGCGTAACTGAATTGAATATATTCATTTTGAATCCTTAATATGTTTTATTAAATGTAATTTGTTTAGCCAAATTAAAAACGTGTTATGAATCTTAACTAGCTTACTTCTCTGATGATTTGACCTTTTTGTCACGGCTTAAGAACAGCATGGCAAAAATCATGAAACCTAACACGACTAGCCCTAAATTATTAAAGGTGGTTGCTGCACCAGCAGTATCATAAACTTGCCCAACATAGGTAGAAAACAATATCACCCCAACCGAACCTGCGACCTGATAACCAATTAAAAATACCGTTGCCGACAAACGCGCGTTAAAGTTGTTATCAATATATTTAAATACTGATACTAAAATGGTTGAAATTTCTAAACAGTGCATCAGTTTAATTACTGAAATAATGGCAATACTCTCGACATGACCGGTTAAAAAGATTCGAGATGCTGAAATAAAAGCGGCAAAAATAAGGGCATTTTTCGCACCAACACGGTTAACCACAAATGGTACACAAAACATCACGGCTGCTTCTAAAAATACTTGGAATGAATTTAATATGCCGTATAAACGATAACCATCATTTACATCATTAAATTGCTGGGTAAAGTAAACCGGAAATAACTGTTGATCGTAAATATTATAAAGGCTGTAAGTGCCAAGCACATAAATCACAAATATCCAAAACTTCTTAAGCGCAAACACTGAAACAATCTCATTAAAACTTAACTTATCTTTCTTTTGAAAGACTGCTGCCGATGATTTGCTTAAATCCGGTTTGAAATTAAGGTTGAGTATCATAAAGCAAATGCCCACTACTGATGCCGCCCAAAAATTAAGATGCGGGTTAATACTAATTAAGATGCCAGCAATAAAAGTACCTACGGCATAAGCAATACATCCCCAAGTGCGACATTGACCAAATTCAAAATTAAAAGCCCGACTGATCTTTTCGCAATAAGAGTCAATCAGTCCCATGCCTGCAACCCAACCAAAACCTAAAAAGAAGCTACCAAAAATAACACCAAAGTAAAAACTATTCCGTAATAGCGGCTCATAGACATAAATTAAAGCGGGCGCCGCGCAGGTAATTATGATGCTTTGAAACCAAATTAAATGTTTTTTTAATACTAATTTATCTTGATAAACACCATAGATAATCATAATGATCAAGGAGATAAAGTAATTAAACGAATAAATAATTCCGGTTTGTTTAGCCGTTAAACCAATCTCCTTGCTTAACCATATTGCATAAAAAGAAAAAACAAAACTCCCTGCTGCATAGTACATAAAGCTATAACATGAAGCGAACCAATAAGTTGGCTTTCGATAGAAGGCATTTGTCATAATTTATCCTTTAAAAAGTGAACAACTGAAATTGAGTATGAATAGCTAAAAATTTAGCTTTAAAAGGTTTATTAGATAAATGTGATCAACATCAAAGTTATTTTGTTGCCACAAACAAAATGCAATAAATCAGAGGTGAAAAATTAAAAGGATGACAAAAAACTGAACAATTACCCCAACTATCATCTAACGATATAACCAGTAACGTGACATATTTTTAGTATATAAATTTTGTTGCGCATTTTGATGAAAGTTCGTCATTTGCAACGGATTGTTAAATAACCTAAAACTATTATACAAAATAGGATTAAGCATACTTTTTCGGGATATGATTGTTTTATGAGATTTAAACACATTCTCAGCCTTTAAAGTCCGCTTTAATGGATATAATAATAGTGACTAAGTCCATTTAATGGTAACACTACCAAGTGACAAGTGAAGTAGCCTTAAAAGTACAATATTTAACTTAAACCTAGCCATTGATTGTTTGCACAAAAAAAGATTAGTTTGTAGGTAAGACTGATTAGCCAATTAACAGCATCATTATGCAATATTTATCAATATTATATGTTGTTTTTCTTTAATATTGATAATAAACAACAGCCTTGTAAGAAAATTATCCAGATTTTTTGTTCTATTATTAGCAATAATATCTCTAAATAGTGATAAAACGTTTGATAAAATCGACAGATTCAAACCAGTAACGAAATAAAAATTAATTAAAAATAACCGCATTCTCGCGGTTATTTTGATAAAACCCGTTAAGCTTGAAGCGGCAATAATTTACCGTCTTGTTTAACAAATGATTGATTAACATGCACACCTGTACTGTTTTTGATACTAAGTGGCTCGCTAATAACATTATCAACAATAACATTGTTAAATAAAATGGTGTCGGCATTTTCAATAAAAAAGCCCTTACCTGCCTCTGGTTTGACATCTTTAAACATGTCAACTTCGCCTGCTTGCGCATCAATTTGCATCGATACTCGAATATTATCAAATGAAATATTGGCAATTGGCGATTCAGGTATACCATATAAAAAACCAGCATAAGCACGCACATTTTTAGCAATAATGTTGGAAAAACTAATATTATGACATGCGGGTGTTTGTTCATTAACTGGTAATGCTGCTTTATTCCAGACAATGGGATCATTACCTTTAGGACCACAATAGTAATAATAGTTCATCACAAATGCCGATAACACCTCATCCATAACGATGTTACTAAAGGTGATATCTGAAATTGCACCGCCTCGACCACGACGGGTTTTAAACCTTACACCTCGGTCGGTTTTTTGAAATACGCAGTTCGTAATGGTCACATTACGAATACACCCACTCATTTCACTCCCTAATACCACTGCACCATGCCCATGAATCATATTACAGTTAGTAATTAAAATGTTTTCACAAGGGCTTTTATCAACAGTCTCTTCTGTACCTGCTTTAATTGCAATACAATCATCACCAACATCAATATAACAATTAGAAATTCTCACATTACGGCAAGATTCTGGGTTGATACCATCCGTATTTGGTGAATCAGCGGGATTAAGAATCGAGATGTTATCAACCACCACATCGTTTGATTCCATTGGATGCACCGTCCAACTTGGTGATTGTGTTAAAAATAGTTTTTCAATCGTGATACGCTCACAAAAATCAAATCCGATCAAATAAGGTCTAGGGTATTTCAAATTAGTGCGATCATTGCGAAAAGTGTGCCACCATTTTTGGCCATTACCATCGATTTTTCCACCGCCGGTGATTATTACGTTCTCAATATTATGACCATATATACATGGCATATAAACATCTTGTTTTACCCCTTCCCAACGCGAATTGACCACGGGATAATCTTTAGCATCATCGGAAAACAATAAAGTTGCACCTTGTTCAATCACTAATGTCAGATTACTACAAAGTTTAATAGCGCCGGTAAAATAGGTACCAACTGGAACAATTAAGGTTCCTCCACCTTGTTGTTCAATATGTTGTATCGATTTTGCAAAAGCTAAGGTATTAATCGTAGTGCCATCACCAATTGCACCAAAATCTTTAACTGAAACAGTCGTCATTTTTTATCCTTTACGTGTTACTTTGTGAACTATCCACTAATCTGATAGCAAATAGTTCACGATATATGGCTAAAATCAGAACTAGCATTACTGGCTAATCCTAGATATTTATTCAATGATTGTTATTTTGCTTGGGTCTTTTTTGGATTTAAAACCAATGTTGTTATTGCCAAAGCAATTTTCATAAGCAACCCCTGATAATTCTTCAACCACTTTTTTAGTTTCTGGCGTAACATCAGCCATTTTTCCACCACCGCGAATACGAGCGACTTCATTAATGATGATTGAATGCGTTGCATGATCAAGCTTCATTCTCCAAGCGAAGAAAGCACCAATAAGTGCCATTCCAACAACACCATACAAAATAATGCCATTAATGGCATCAATTGCACTTTGTGGCTGAACATGAGATTTTGATTCAAAACCATATGCGCTTAAAATAATACCAAGTACAAATACAATTGAAGCGCGAACTAATTTACCCGCCATAGTCATTGCGCCAGCATAAACCCCTTCACGACGTCGATTAGTTACCACTTCATCAACATCAGCCAAAAATACGTATACACTCCATGGAATATAATATACGCCCCCCGTACCTAGACCAAACCAGATGGTAATACCCACAACAATCCAAGTGATATTTGGCAAGTTAAGATAATAAATACCGACATAACCAATCATCGATGAAATTACGATGAGTAATGCAATAATAAACGGTTTTTTAAAGCCTTTTTTTGCACAATACATCATAAAAAAGGCTGTCGAAACTAGCTGGCAAATACTACTTAACGAGTTCATTGAAGCGACAAATGAGCGAGGTTCACCTAAACTAAACACAATGAAATAGGTAAATACTGCGGTAAATAACCATTCAGCACCAAATCCAAATAGATACATGCCTAAATGCGTTCTAAAAGTTTTAATACGAAATGTTGATAAGATGTCGATAATAAGCTTTTTAATAGCTTCAAAAAAGCTATGTACAGATTCATCTTTTACTTCTTCTTTAGGTTTTTCCCAACTATTACAATACAGTAAAATCAACGCGACGATCATAATCGCTGCGTAAGTGATCCCCGTTAATAAGAAAGGCGTTGCTGAATCTTTACTATAATAGTAAAAATAGATGCCCGGTATAGCAGCACCTAAAAAGTTAGCCACTTTACCAAACATTGCTTTTGAACCAGTCAAATAAGTCCGCTGTGAAAAGTTAGATGTCATTTCAACTGGTAAGGTATTAAATGGGATCATAATGCTGGTATAGATGATTTCAAATAAGATGTAAGTTATTAAGTAATACCAAAACCCCATACCATCAATCCATAACATTGGATAGATGAGCATTAAAGGTATGCCAATTAAAATAAAGAATCGGCGACGCCCAAAACGTTGTCCTATTTTTGTTTGGTAAAAGTTGTCAGTAATAAATCCCATTAATGGATTAAGAATCACATCCAAGTAAGTTGCAATAGAAAAAATTAATGCTGCTTGAACGACACTTAAACCACAAAAAGTTGTATAAAAATAAAGCAGCCAAGCCCCGCTAATTGCTAAAGCGCCACTGCCAATTAAATTACCACTTCCATACGAGAATCTTACTAACCATGTAATTTTTCTCTCTTTTTTATTCGTCATGAATGATACCTATATTATTTATAAAAAAAACGGGCCCCTAGCATTAAGTCCACAAGGACTTAACGACATGATTTATCATTGAATAAAAATTTATTCTTAGAGGGTTACGCCACTTTTAAGGATGGCTAAATTTTTGAAATTATTTTTTTCATTACAAGTTTGTTGTCCATTAGCTACCTGTACGATGTAATCAATAAATTCTATTAATACTGTTTTCATTGAAATGCCTTGAATTAATTTTCCGGCATTGAAATCAATCCAATTCACCTTTTTCTCTGCTAATTGTGTATTAGTTGCAATTTTGACGGTTGGCACAATGCCACCATAAGGCGTTCCTCGACCAGTAGTAAATAACACCATGTGACAACCAGCTGCTGATAAAGCGCCAGTGGCAACAGCATCATTCCCTGGAGCACTAAGTAAATTCAAACCATGCTTGGTTAACATTTGTCCATATTTAAGTACATCAATCACTTTACTGCCCCCTGCTTTTTGGGTACAACCGAGTGATTTTTCCTCTAATGTGGTAATGCCGCCAGCTTTATTCCCGGGGGAAGGATTTTCGTAGATGGGTTGATTATTCGAAATAAAATATTGTTTAAAATCATTAATCATATGAACTGTTTTATCGAAAGTCGATTCATCAATGCAATGCGACATTAAGATATTTTCAGCACCAAACATTTCTGGTACCTCAGTGAGCACACTAGTGCCACCATGTTCAATCACATAATCAGAAAAAAGACCTAGCATTGGGTTTGCGGTAATACCTGAAAAACCATCCGATCCACCGCACTCTAACCCAAATTTTAATTCACTCAAACGACCGGCTTCACGTTTATCGTTTTTCATGACAGCGTAAAGTTCTCTTAAAAGAACCAATGCGGCTTCAATTTCATCCTCTTCTTGCTGAGCAACAAGAAATCGCACTCGTGACGCATCATAGTCACCCAAATCGGCTTTGAATTCCGAAATTTGATTATTTTCACAACCTAATCCAATAACCAGCACAGCACCCGCATTAGGATGTTTGACTAAATCTTGTAAAATAATTTTAGTATTTTTATGGTCTTGCCCGAGTTGCGAACACCCATAAGGATGTTCAAGAACGGTAATCCCATCAATTTCTAATTGATTGTTTAATTCTGCACAAAATTGTTTAACAATTTGCTGAGCAATGCCATTAATACAAGTTACAGTTGGGATAATCCATAACTCATTACGAATACCAACCTCACCATTTTTACGACGATAAATATTGATTTCTTTATCTGGTATGGCATGTAAAGAGTCATTAGTTGCTAACTGAGGATGATATTTATAATCATCAATATCACTTAAATTGGTTTTTAAATTGTGTGAATGAATATGCTCACCGGCTTTAATTGCACAAGTTGCATGGCCTATCGGCAAACCATACTTAATAATATTTTCACCTTGCGCTATATCGTGAAGGGCAAATTTATGCCCTTGTTTGACTGGTTGTTTTAAATCAATTGTATGACCATCAACAATAACATTTTCTTCATGTGCTTCTAAATCAGATAACGCCACCGCAACATTATCTTTATTATTTATTTTTATAAATTTAATCATTACATCGCTCATTTTATTTGCTACTGACAACGCATTTTTCAATTGCTTGACGCATACCATCCTTGGTAATGACCGTTAAATATTGCGTTATGGTTTGTGCTAATTGCGGAATAGTTAATAAATCATGTTCCCAATGTGCTTTATCGCTTAATATCGTGTGTACAAGTTGATCTATAGTTTGTTTACCTTCGGCTATATTCGTCCAACCAGCATGAAAACGTTCCAACCAAATAGCATCATCTTGTAATGGATAGGTTTGGTTGTTTCTCACTCCACGATAAAAAGCCATAAGTGCGGCAAATGAGAAAACTAAATGGGTTGGTAAAACACCTTTTTCTTTTTGATAAGCGATTAATTGTGGAAGAATACGAGTTTTAAATTTAGTCATGCTGTTTAAAGCTATCGACATTAATTGATGTTCAATAAATGGGTTTTTAAAACGGCTGATCACAGACTGGGCAAAATCCACTAACTCTTGATGTGGTAAATCTAAAACAGGGATAATTTCATCAAAAATAGTCTCTTTAATATAAGATAAAATTTGTGGATCATTCATTGATTCACCTACCGTATCAATCCCTGATAGATAAGCAACTGGTACTAAAGCTGTATGGGCACCATTTAAAATAGCGACTTTACGCTCTTTATATGGCTTGATATCATCAACAATTTTGATATTCATATTGCATTTATCAAGGCATAATTTTTCAGCTAACCATTGCGGTCCTTGAATAACAAAGAGATAGAAGTATTCAGCAGAATCAATAAAGTTATCTTTATAACCTAATTGTGCCTCAAGCTCAGTAATTTGTGCTTTTGGGTAACCCGGTACAATCCTATCGACAAGTGTAGAACAGAATAAATTGTCATTTTCGATCCATGCAATAAATTTGTCAGACAAGTTCCATTGTTTAGCATACTTTAATACAAGTTTTTTAAGTGCATCACCATTGTAATCAATCAGTTCACACGGAATAATAATTAAACCACTCGCTTTACTGCCCGCAAAGTGAGTAAATCTTTCATATAAAAAAGCGGTTAATTTAGCTGGATAGCTAGCCGCAGGGCGATCGGTTAATTTATCCCCCTCAACATAACTAATGCCGGCTTCTGTTGTATTCGAAAAAATAAATTGGATATTCGGATCTTTTGCTAATTCAAGATATTCATCGTATTGAGTATAGACATTTATCTCATTATTCACTGAGCGAATCATTCTAAACTCTTTTACTGCTTCGTTTTTTTCGTTTAAACCACGAATCAATGTGGTGTATAGTCCATCTTGAATACTTAATGAAGGTGGAAAATCAGTATTTAGTGGACGAACAATGACAACGCCAGCATCAAGATCTGTTTTTTCATTTAGGATATCTAATTGCCAATCTAAAAAAGCTCGTAAAAAATTACCTTCGCCAAATTGAACAACACGTGTCGTATATTTTGCACCCGGAAAATCATTTCTGTTTAATGTTTTCATTACTCTAACTCTTCTTTAATTAATCTAATCACAACAACTTAATGCTTCTTAGCTTAGTTCAATGCCAAAATAGTTTTTCGCATTATCAAAACTAATATTTTTAACCATTTGACCTAATAGCTCGATATCACGTGGCGCTTCACCATCTTCTACCCAACGACCAATCATTCGACATAAAATACGTCTAAAATATTCATGACGAGTATACGAAAGGAAGCTACGGCTATCGGTTAACATACCCACAAAACGACTTAATAAACCGAGCTGTGCAAGCTGTGTCATTTGGCGAATCATGCCGTCTTTTTGATCATTAAACCACCACCCAGAACCAAATTGCATTTTGCCGCGGACACCTTCACCTTGGAAATTACCTATCATGGTGCCTAAAATTTCGTTATCAGACGGGTTTAAACAATAGAGTATTGTTTTAGGTAGTGCATTTTGCTTAGCTTGCGCATCTAATAATCGAGAAAGCGGCTGCGCAATAGGTGAATCGTTAATTGAATCAAATCCAACATCCGGTCCCATTAACTTAAACATTTTTGAGTTGTTATTCCGTAACGCACCAATGTGGTACTGTTGTACCCATTCACGTTTGTTATATTCACTACCCAAAAAGATTATGACTGCAGTTTTGAATTGTGCTGTTTCTTTGGCACTTAACATTGCACCTGCTAACCGCTTGGCTAAGATAGCATCGAGCTCTTTCTCACTTGCTTCTTCATAAACAACTACATCTAATGCATGATCCGAAACTTTACAACCATGTGCAGCAAAGTGATCCATTCGTTTTGATAATGCTTGGCAAAGTTGTTGGAAATTAGTAATAGCCACATCAGCGACAGCAGATAATTTTTCGATATAAGCTACAAAAAACTCAGAATCAATATTAAATGCTTTATCTGGGCGCCAACTTGGTAGAACTTTAATATCAAATGAACTATCTTGGGCAATGGTTTTATGGTGGATTAAATCATCAATAGGATCATCGGTTGTCCCTACCATTTTGACATTCATTTTTTTCATAATGCTACGTGCAGAAAACCCTTTAGTTTCGAGCATTGCATTGCATTTGTTCCAAATAGTTTCAGCCGTTGATGGGGACAATAAAATGTTATCAATACCAAATGGTCGACGTAATTCTAAGTGAGTCCAATGATATAAAGGATTACCAATAGTATGGGGCACAGTTTCAGCCCAGGCTTTGAATTTTTCGAAATCACTGACATCTGTTCCTGTACAGAATTTTTCAGCAACACCATTAGTACGCATAGCGCGCCATTTGTAATGATCACCTTTAAGCCAGATGTCATATAAGTTTTTAAACTGATAATCTTTTGCAATTTGTTCCGGTGGTAAATGGCAATGATAGTCAAAAATGGGTTGATCAGCCGCATAATCATGATAAAGCTGACGAGAAAACTCGGTATCTAGTAAAAAATTTTCAGTTAAAAAACGCATTTTATTCTCCCAATAATAATTAATTATCTGATGACATAAAATCGTGTGTAATCAGATCAATTTATTCGTTATATTTATTGATGGTGCCTTTAAAATTAACTCAATTGCAACAGTGGCTAAAAAATGAAGTTAACTTAAAATAACGAATGGCTTAATAAAACCAATGTTATTGGCTAGCGCACCAACAATTAAAGCAAAGATAGTACTAGCATGAAGCCAAACTACTCTATCGGTTAATCCGTTTACAGTTAGATAACGATTTAACAAGCCAAATACACAGCAACAACATAACAATAGTTTTGCGTTGTCATATCCATCATGGCTTTTAAAACTGGTATGCTAACAGCTATCGGATTACGTGTTAGATGAACAAGTATCATTCTTATCGTTATTAAAGCGATCACATACCAACGCAGATTGCTATTGTTTTATCCATCTCACCACGCCCAATATAATGTGCCGCATAATAACATGTCTGATAACTTAAAAAGTTGACATACATCACATAATTTAAACATAAGAATATCTGATAGGATTTTTATCTGTCTGCCAACCTTAATGATTCGTGTTCTATGTAAAAAAAATAAAACAATCTTATTTAACTCCAATCAATTAGATGTTATTTTAAGATGATGATTAATTAAGGAGCTATATCAAAGTCATCATGACCCAAGAACAAAACGAATATCAAAGGCTTTACCAAATTATCGCAACGGAATTAAAAAACCGCATAATCAAAGGTATTTACCCAGTGGGTAGCAAATTACCTTCGGAAAGATTAATTTGTGAAGAGCTAAAAGTAAGCCGTTCAGTAGTTAGAGAAGCCATTATAATGCTGGAAGTTGAAGGGTTTGTTGATGCTCGAAAAGGGTCAGGTATTCATGTTATAGCTAACAGCATGCAATCTAATCCTATTGATTCTCCTGTGGGTTTGAATTTTGCAACAACTGGACCTTTTGAATTGCTGCAAGCGCGTCAACTAATAGAAAGCAATATCGCAGAATTTGCCGCCACACAGATCACTAAAGATGATATCGTCAATTTATTAGAAATTCAGCATAATGCCAAAAAAGAAGACCATTATCGTGATTCTAATTGGGATTTAAAATTCCATACCCAAATTGCCATGATAACGCGTAACACGGCACTGATAACCATTGTGCAAGAAGCATGGCAACAAAGAACCTTAAATCCTTTATGGAAAAAGCTTCACGAACATGTTAAACAGCAAGACATTGAAAGCTGGTGGGAAGAACACGATAAAATTTTAGAAGCGTTGATCAATCGCGATCCTAAAGCGGCTAAATTAGCTATGTGGCAACATTTAGAAAACACCAAAAAAATGCTATTTGACGCAGCAAGTGAAGATTTTGAGACTAAACGTGATCACTATCTTTTTTCTGATAATCCTGTTGTGAGTATTAATGAAGAAGATTATGAATAATCCGCTACCTCATTAACGTTCAGAATAATTATTAACACCAATCAAATGAAAATACACATAGCAACAAGCTGACGCATTTCGCCAGCTTGTTATCTGTCATTATTTTTTTATTACTTTAAATTATTATCGTTGGTCATCAATAGTAACACCAGCAGGTGGAGTAAACTGAAACTTTTCTAATGAAACTTTACCAAGTGTTTGACGCGACAAGTCATAAAAACTGCGCTGTCCATCTTCTTCAATAATCGTAAAGCTAGAAATCATTCCTGTTGGTAACACTGAGATAACAAAGTCTTGATTTGTCCCATCTGTTGGTTTTAATGTAAATGAGTCTTGCTTTCGTGTGACATTATACGCATTCCAAATAGGATTATGGCTATCTGTAATAAGTAACATTAATCTGTTATCAACAGCCTTTTTTAAATCCATCACACTTACTTGCTGAACCGCTGGGGTATAGACCCACATATTTTTTCCATCTGAAATAATAGATGTTTCATCTGGTTCATTCATTGTCCAATTAAAGTAATAAGGTCTTGTTACCCACAAATCACCTTTACCTTGTTGTACTACTTGATTATCAGCGGTTTTCACATCTTGAGAAAACCGCGCATAAAAGCCATCTATTTTATCCAAACGTTGTTGCAGTACTTCTTTATCGCCGGCCCATGCCGATACACTAACCAATAGCCCTATTAACACTAAAATCTTTTTCATGCCTAATCCTTTTATTTTTATTTGGCAGTATTTAAATTAATTTTGAGACCAAAATTGTTTTAAAATATTAACGTTTTTCAATTAGCTAAGAAAGATATTTTCTTTTATTTTTAACTTAACCAATAAGCAGTATATAATAGCTCCAATTTTATAAATTTGGATAGATATTTACTATGCCTAGCCTATCTTTTGAGTTTAGTACTGATGAATTTAAACCGTTAGCGGCTAGGATGCGTCCTAGGGATTTATCGGAGTATATCGGGCAATCTCAGTTACTTGGCGAAGATAAACCATTACCTAAAGCTATCAAAGCAGGTAATTTACACTCCATGATTTTGTGGGGCCCACCCGGTACAGGCAAAACAACATTAGCCGAAATTATCGCTCATCATGCCAATGCCAAAGTTGAAAGAATATCCGCTGTAACGTCAGGCATTAAAGATATCCGAGAAGCGATTGAGCGCGCCAAAATTAATCAGCAAGCTGGGATTCGTACAATTTTATTTGTCGATGAAGTGCATCGTTTTAATAAAAGCCAGCAAGATGCTTTTTTACCTTATGTGGAAAATGGCACCGTAACTTTTATTGGTGCAACCACAGAAAATCCCTCATTTGAATTAAATTCTGCATTACTATCAAGAGCAAGAGTTTATTTGCTAAAATCCTTGACCAATAATGATATAGAGCTGATTTTACAACAAGCCATGGACGATCCGGAGCGCGGATATGGCAATCGAAATATTATTTTACCGGATGAAACGAAAAAACAGATTGCCGAATTTGTAGGTGGCGATGCTAGGCGTGCACTTAATACACTTGAATTATTAGTCGATATGTCTGATGGCCAGGCACTAACACCAGAATTACTTAAAGAAGTGATAGGTGAAAGAAGTGCCAGATTTGATAATCAAGGTGATCGTTATTATGATCTTATTTCGGCCGTGCATAAATCGATTCGAGGCTCATCACCCGATGCTGCGCTTTATTGGTATGCAAGAATTATTACCGCTGGTGGTGATCCACTTTATGTTGCTCGACGATTATTAGCTATTGCCTCGGAAGATGTCGGTAATGCCGATCCGAGAGCCATGCAAGTAGCACTTGCCGCTTGGGATTGTTTTACACGCGTTGGCCCAGCAGAAGGAGAACGCGCAATTGCACAAGCTATTGTTTACCTTGCTTGTGCGCCAAAAAGTAATGCTGTTTATCTTGCATTTAACCAAGCCATGAAAGATGCAACATCAAAACCCGATTATGACGTCCCTGAACATCTACGCAATGCGCCAACCAGTTTAATGAAAAATTTAGGTTATGGTGCACAATATCGTTATGCACATGATGAACCAAATGCCTTTGCAGCTGGCGAAAATTACTTTCCACCAGAAATGGCCGACAACAAATATTACCATCCAACACAACGTGGTGCTGAAAAAAATTATGCTGAGAAACTTGCCTGGTTAGAAGCACAAAATCAAGCTAGTCCAAATCAACGTTATAAGACGCCAAAAAATTAATCTTCTTAATCGAGTTTCGCTTTTTTAGTCAAGCTATTCTTACCTTGCATCCTAAAATTGGTCCGATAAAAAAGGTATTATTTATTAATTACAATTTATTAATAGACAACTTTTATTGCGTTAGATATAATCCGCGCCGCTCGTTATTTTCGATTTACCAATATATTTTTACAACAATAGATATAATAAAAGTAATATAAGGAATATAGCAGTGATCAGTTTAATGAATAAACACCAGTTCAACGTAATTTTCTTTTTAGTTCTTTTATTACCGTTTTCTCCACTATCGTATGCATTTTTAATCGCACAAACAGTTAAAACCGTTCATGGCAACCATCCATCTTTATCCTCAGACATCGAAAAACATATCGATGATTTACCACTATTTGGATTAAATTTTGAGGGATTAGATTATTATGGCGATGAAGAAGTCGATAAAATACCCCTTGTCCTAAGTTACCCATTTATCAATAAATTTAAAGTTGCAAATATTAAACAACCTGATAGCAACCAATATATTGATCTAGATGGTGATCAGCTTGATTTTTTAAGTACGGCTAATGATATTGCAATGAGTTGGTACTATACCAATGCGCAAAATAAATTAGTGCAATTCACCCCAAAAACGACCGATACTTTTTGTTCATTAGCGCAAAGTAAAATCGTGGGTCCCTATAAAGTTAAATTAGCGGCTGATTTACTTCTATTTTCAAAGTTTGGTGATCCCGATGCTAACGAATATCCTAACGAACTTATTTCTGCTCATCCTGGTAAAACTTATTCAATATTGAAAGAAGCCGGCGTGTGTTATGCTAAACCCGTATTATTACCTACAGCGGCAACCGCTAGTGCTGCCAATCAATGGGATAAAAAAAATGGCTTTTTGACTCAGTCCGTTAGCGAATCTGACAAAAACTTTCCCACAACGGGTTTTTATGGCGCACAATTTGATTTGTTACTCAATCAACAAGAACTTGCCAGTAATTATGATTGGAAAATTGTACAAGGCAGTGAGCTGACAACCTTAAAATTAAACCCAAGTTTAAATAAAATTACTGTCGCATTTGATACTGATGATGCTAAAGATACAGGTAAAGCTTGGCAGTACGTTATCGGATCTGGTACGGGTTATAAAGTTATTGTCCAAGGTCACAATAAAACGACAAACTATAATCTTAACTATGTGTTTACTTTAACTAAATGGTTTTCAGGTTATAATAAAACCAATATTGGTATGCCTAAAGCAACCATTGACACCGCACCAAATATAGCCAAAGGTTGTAAAACTTTAGATGGACATTATCGGATCAGCTACCCTGATGAAGTCAGTAATGCCACATCTAAAGTAGTTGGTACTAGAGTGGTGTTCACTCGAGAAATTGGTACATTACTTGGTGAATGGGGCGATCCATCACAAACCGCTTACCCTAACTCTTGGGCTCCAGCTACAACGCAATCAACTTTATACAAAAGAATTTGGTTGTACGACCCTAATAAAAAGGCTTATTGTGACTTACATACCTACAATGCCATATATCACTGTTCCGCTGAAACCGATAGAAAAGCTGGGGTATGTACAGCTGTTCCTGAAAGTGATACCAATTAATACTGGTATCAAATAACTTCCTTCCTTTTTATCACTAAACAAATAACTTTTTATAACAATCCCCCCCTCTTAATAACATATTTTTAACTGTGAGGCTTTTTTCTTAATTACACTAACTTATTAATTATATAACTATTTTTTAACTCATTATTGAATAATAATGCGTCAATCTAAGGAATTAACGATCATTACGATCTTATTGATCGACTAAACCTATTATTTGAACTATAATTATCCCAGCTGATTTATTGAACATGATAAAAATTTATTAGCATTATCAATAAAATTACAAAAATAAAATTATAAAAAACAATGAATTAATTTTAAGTAAAGATAATTAGTGATGGAAAGGGATATTAAAGTGAATCAATTAAATGTTAAAACACTAGCAAAAGTAATTTGTAAATTATTACTGTTATTACAATTTTCACCAATAGGTTATGCTTATTTAACGTCACAAACAGTGCAAATCATTCATGGCATGCGTCCATCGTTGTCTACCGAAATAGAAAATAATATCGATGATCTTGATCTTTTTGGTTTAAATGTAGATGATCTCAATTACTACGGTAGCGAAGTCGATACTATTCCCCTGCAAACAAGTTATCCATTCAAAGATAAATTTAAAATAGCACCAATAAAACAACCTAACGAAAACCAATATTATGATAACGATGGGGATCAACTCGATTTTTTAAGTGCTAAAGATAAAATCAATATGACTTGGTATTATACCAATGCTAAAAATCAATTAGTTGAATTTATACCTACAGCAACAGATACTTTTTGTTCCTTATCACAAAAAGGAATGTACAGCCCTTATAAAGTAAAACTGACAGCAGACTTACTTCTTTTCTCAAAGTTTGGTATACCCGATGATAATGAATATCCTAATGATACATTTATTACGCAACCATCGAAAATGTATACTGTTTTAGAAGATACTGGATTTTGTTACGCAAAACCCGAACTAACCCCATCTACAGCCGCTAATAGTGCTAAAAATCAATGGAATAAAAATTTTGGTTTTTTAATTCAATCAAATGTAGATTTAGACAAAAACTTTCCAACTACGGGTTTTTATGGTGCTAAGTTTGACTTACTTTTGGCTCAAAATGGACTTGCTAATAACTATGATTGGTCTGTAAAACAAGGGAGTGAACTTGCAACAATTACCAATAATAATGATATAGTTACTGTCTATTTAAATACACCAATAGCTAGAGATTCAAAACAAGCTTGGCAATATGTCGAAGCGTTGGGGTCTGATGGATTTACAATTATTATAGAGGGAAAAAATAAAAACACTCATAAATCCATACGATATGGATTCAAAATAAAAAAATGGTATGAAGCTTGGAAACAAGCTCAAGATAGTAAAGGCAATGTAATCGGCGTCAGAGACACTGCCGAAGCGGTAGCCGCCGAATGTAGAAATAAGCCAGGTAACTATCGCATAACTGAACCCAAAGAATTAAGTAATGCGCCTTATGGTAATAGAGCCGGTTCCTCTGACTATACTCGTGAAATTGGTTCTTTATTTGGTGAATGGGGCGATCCTAGTCAAGATAAATATCCTGGTTCATATGGACCGGCTAAAAATCAATCTAATATTTTTAGTCGCTGGTATGTATGGGATCCAGAGGCAATTGATGCTCATACACATCAACCTGGTACATTTTGTGATATGCACACTTATAATGCTAAATATCATTGCCGTGCAAACGAAAATGAAGATAAAAATGGTGTATGTGTTTCTATACCTCCAGGTCAAGAATGGTAGAATTATACTTAACCTTTAAATAGATCTACTTATTCATAGGTAGATCTTATCATTCCGATAATTGCATGTTTTTATGCGCTTACCTCCCTTTTTCGCTAATATAGTTTTATAAATACGCCTCTCCTTTTTTGCATCATTATAGTTGATTTTAACTAAAAAATTTTAATTATCGCTTAATAAATACACTACATATAGTAATAAAATGATTAATAGGTACTATATATTGTATATTTTGACAAATATCAATTATCATAACCCTCACTGAAATACGGGATAAAACTGGATAAAAAAATGAATAAATCAATACTCGTAACAAAGCGAAATGGTAAACAAGAACCCATAAATCTAGATAAAATTCACAAAGTCATCACTTGGGCAGCCGAAGGATTAGACAATGTTTCAGTATCACAAGTTGAATTGCGATCACATATTCAATTCTATGACGGCATTCGTACTTCCGATATTCACGAAACAATTATAAGGGCTGCTGCTGATCTTATTTCGCAAGAAACCCCTGACTATCAATATTTAGCTGCTCGATTAGCCATTTTCCACTTACGTAAGAAAGCCTATAATCAGTTTACGCCGCCGCCACTTTATGAACATGTCAAAAAGTTAGTCGACACTAAACGTTACGATAAACACTTACTTGAAGATTATACGCAAGAAGAGTTCGAAGCAATGGATAAGATTATCGATCATTGGCGTGATATGAATTTTTCTTATGCAGCGGTAAAACAACTCGAAGGTAAATACTTAGTACAAAATCGTGTAACAGGTGAAATATATGAAAGCGCTCAATTTTTATATATATTAGTTGCCGCTTGTCTTTTTGCCAATTACCCTAAAGATACACGTCTAAATTATATTAAACGCTTTTACGATGCAGTATCAACGTTCAAGATTTCACTGCCAACGCCAATTATGGCTGGTGTTCGTACCCCTACACGACAATTTAGTTCTTGTGTTTTAATTGAATGTGATGACAGTTTAGATTCAATTAATGCAACAGCAAGTGCCATTGTTAAATATGTTTCTCAGCGAGCAGGGATTGGCGTCAATGCGGGTCGTATTCGTGCATTAGGCAGTTCAATTCGCGGTGGTGAAGCATTCCATACGGGTTGTATTCCATTTTATAAATATTTTCAAACAGCAGTTAAATCTTGTTCCCAAGGTGGCGTACGAGGCGGTGCAGCTACAGTATTTTATCCAATTTGGCATCTAGAAGTTGAAAGTTTACTTGTTTTACGTAACAACCGAGGGGTTGAAGAAAATCGCGTTCGTCATTTAGATTATGGCGTACAAATTAATAAATTAATGTATCAACGCCTTATCAAAAATGAAAATATAACACTCTTTAGCCCATCTGATGTACCTGGACTCTACGATGCTTTTTTTGCTGATCAAGATAAATTTGAATCTCTTTATCAACAATATGAACAAGATGTGAATATTCGCAAACGTATAGTAAAAGCTGTCGAGTTATTTTCACTTTTGATGCAAGAACGCGCATCTACTGGCCGTATTTATATTCAAAATGTCGATCATTGTAATACTCATAGCCCATTCAATCCTGAACAAGCTCCAGTGCATCAATCCAATTTATGTATGGAAATCGCTTTGCCAACAAAACCACTTTATAATATTAATGATGAAAATGGTGAAATTGCGCTTTGCACTTTATCTGCATTTAATTTAGGTAAAATAGAATCACTTGATGACTTTGAAGAGTTAGCTGATCTTACCGTACGTGCTCTTGATTCTCTGCTTGATTATCAAGATTACCCTGTACCTGCCGCTCGAAATTCATCAATCAATCGTCGTACATTAGGTATTGGTGTCATCAATTATGCTTATTATTTAGCTAAACACGGTGTTAAATATTCCGACGGTAGCGCCAATAACTTAACTCATCGAACTTTCGAAGCCATGCAATACTATCTGCTTAAGGCATCAAATAATTTAGCGAAAGAAAAAGGTGCATGTCCGTTATTTAATGAAACAACCTATTCTCAAGGGATTTTGCCAATCGATACCTATAAAAAAGATTTGGATAGTATTACTAAAGAACCCTTACATTATGATTGGGAATCACTGCGTGAATCAATTAAAACTTATGGATTACGCAACTCCACATTATCAGCATTAATGCCCTCTGAAACTTCGTCACAAATTTCTAATGCCACCAATGGTATTGAACCTCCTCGCGGCTATATTAGTGTTAAAGCGTCAAAGGATGGCATTTTAAAGCAAGTAGTACCGGACTATAACGACTTAAAAAACTTCTACGAATTACTTTGGCAAATACCTAATAATACCGGTTATTTACACTTAGTTGGTATTATGCAGAAATTTATTGATCAATCTATTTCAGCTAATACTAATTACGATCCGACAAAATTCCCTAATGACAAAGTACCAATGAAACAGCTATTAGCAGATTTATTAACAGCCTATAAATTTGGGGTAAAAACACTCTATTATCATAATACACGTGATGGTGCCGAAGATATTCAAGGTGATATAGCGCTAACAGCAAGTGATGATGGATGTGAAGGCGGAGCTTGCAAAATTTAAACAATATTCAATCATTACGCAGTAATATAGAAAAATAGTTTTAGAGAAAGTCAAACCTTTCTCTAAAAATTCTTCCTCGTCTTTTGCTGTCGCGAAAGGTCGCGGTAAAAGCAACAAAAAACCGTTAGGAGTTCTTTTATGAGTATGAATTACAGTACCTTTTCGCATGTACATAATGACCAACTTAAAGAGCCAATGTTTCTCGGCCAACCTGTTAATGTTGCCCGTTATGATCAGCAAAAATATGAAATGTTTGAAAAACTGATCGAAAAACAACTCTCTTTCTTCTGGCGTCCAGAGGAAGTCGATATTTCACAAGATCGTATCGATTATGCAGCGTTACCTGAACACGAAAAGCATATTTTTATCAGTAACTTGAAATATCAAACTCTACTCGATTCAATTCAAGGACGTAGCCCTAACGTTGCTTTACTGCCACTTATTTCTATTCCTGAACTCGAAACTTGGGTTGAAACATGGTCATTTTCTGAAACGATACATTCACGTTCATACACACACATTATTCGTAATATTGTTAACGATCCCTCTGTCGTATTTGATGATATTGTCACCAATAAAGAAATTCAAAAACGAGCAGGCGATATTGCTGGTTATTACGATGACCTTATCAGCTATGCCAGCTACTATAATTTATTGGGTGAAGGCAAGCATAACGTTAACGGTCGAACCATCACTATTGATCTGCGCGAACTCAAAAGACGGCTCTACTTATGCTTAATGAGCGTTAATGCGCTTGAAGCCATTCGTTTTTATGTCAGCTTCGCGTGTTCATTTGCCTTTGCTGAACGCGAATTGATGGAAGGTAATGCAAAAATAATCAAACTTATTGCACGTGATGAGGCCCTTCACTTAACCGGTACTCAATTCATGATAAATACATTACGTAGCGGCGAAGACGACCCCGAAATGGCAGAAATTGCCAAAGAGTGCGAACAAGATTGTTATGATTTATTCTTGCAAGCGGCCAATCAAGAAAAAGAGTGGGCCGAATACCTATTTGAAGGTGGATCAATGATTGGATTAAATAAAGACATTTTATGCCAATATGTTGAATATATTACCAATATTCGTATGCAAGCTGTTGGTCTAAAATTACCGTACGAAGTTAAATCCAATCCAATTCCTTGGATTAATAACTGGCTAGTGTCTGACAATGTCCAAGTTGCCCCACAAGAAGCGGAAATGAGTTCTTACCTAGTGGGACAAATTGACTCAGAAATTAATGAAGATGATTTAAGTGATTTCTCATTATAATCAAATGCGCCAACCCGCATTTCCATTCACCAAAGGAACAAACGCTTGTTCCTTTTTTGTTATATATCTCAAAATCAACAGTAACTTGAAAAAATAAATAACTAATCTGTTTTTTTATAAAAATTGATTGCTATATTGATCTATTATTAAATTTGCTTACTATATGAAAGAACTAAAAAAGGAAAAGGAAATCTAATGAAAAAAATAATTATAGCTGCAATGTCTTTTACATTATTTGGATGTGTAAGTGATATTAAATATAACTATGTACCTGAAACATCTCAAATCAGTTTTCCAGAACTCAATACAGTTACAACAACCTATATTGGTGATGATATGATTCGCCAGGGAAATATAAAATTAGTCGATACTATTTCTTTTAGTTCTAAAACAGATATTACTCGAACTATACAATCTTTCATTATTGATGCTGGTGACTATCCAAAATTAGGTGAAGATAAAACCTACCTATTTTTCGACTCAAAAAGTATCGATGGAAAATCAATAGTCAAAAGTTATACCAACTCATTGCCAGTTATTGGAATTCGCGTTAGAAAAGATAATAATAAAAATGAAGTTTGTTTGTCTTTCCCCACTGGCACTGACTTTTGTAATTATGATAAACAATATAAATTCAAGAAAGTTAGCATAACAGGTGAAAACCAATTCCAACAAATATTAATTTATACAGGAAAAATTGGAAATAAAATTAATATAGGATATCGCGAGTTTAGCAATAACATGGCAAGACCTGCTTTTGCGAATAATGCCGAATATGACTTGTCTAGTTCCAAAATTATACGTTATAAAGGTGCGGTTATTGAAGTATTAGAAGCGACTAACCAGTACATAAAGTATAAAATGCTTAGTAACTTTAATACACAAACAAAATAATCATCAAACGCGCCAACCCGCATTTTCATTCACCAAAGGAACAAACGCTTGTTCCTTTTTTATACATTAACTATGTCAATAATTATATCAATAAACCGTTGCTTGACAGTTACCTAAAATCGGGTAAGGATATTAGCATTAAATTGTTTTGATTTGATATAATCGCTATGACTCAAGCAAATCTTTATTATCCAATCTCACCGCTTAATTTTAACGATGAGCAAATAAATACTCACTATATAAAACAGCAACTTGAAGAATTTCAGAACTGGTCTGTTAGCCAATTTAAACAAAATGTCGATATTGATATATTGGTGCATTTACGGAGTCAATTTATTGATGATTTGCTCAAAAGACTCTGGCAGTACTACCAAATTCCAGAACAAGTGTCTTCACTGTTTAAGCAAAACCGCCTAGCCTTAATTGCCGTAGGTGGATATGGTCGTGCAGAACTTCATCCTCTATCAGATATCGATATTTTAATATTAAGTGATAGTGCACTGTCAAAAGATCTTGAAAAACGAATTGGTGATTTAGTTCGCTTGCTATGGGATTTACATTTAGATATTGGTCATAGTGTTAGAACATTAAAAACGTGTCTGCAAGAAGCTAAAAACGATATCACCATTATGACCAATTTAATTGAATCGAGATTAATATGTGGTAACGCTTCATTATTAAAAGAGCTGCAAAAACAGATTTTTAGTCATAAAATTTGGCCTTCAGCAGCTTTCTATCAGGCTAAAGTTAAAGAACAACAAGAACGACATCGGCAATATCATAGTACCAGCTATAATCTAGAACCGGATTTAAAAAATAGCCCAGGCGGTTTGCGCGACATGCAAATTATTCAATGGATTGCTGTTCGTCATTTTGGTGGTGAGTTTTTAAAAAAAATAGCTGATTTTAATTATTTAACGCCTGAAGATATTGAAGAGTTTAAAACCTGTCGCAAGTTCCTTTGGCGTATGCGTTTTGCCCTGCATAGCGTGATTAACCGTTATGACAATCGCTTGCTGTTTGATCGCCAGCTCAGTATTGCTAATCTGCTCGGATACCAAGGTCAAGGTAATACGCCTGTTGAAAAAATGATGCATGATTATTATCGTGTTGCACATAATATTACCGAACTTAATCAAATGTTATTACAACTGTTTGATGAATCGATACTTGAACTTAATGCTCAAAGTAAAACCTATAGTATTGATGAATATTTTCAGGCAAGAGATGACTTGATTGATGTAAAAGACAATAATCTGTTCAAACAAGATCCTGTCATGATTATACAGCTTTTTTATACCATCTTACTAAATCCTCAAATCACAGGGCTATACTCAAATACAATTAGGCAATTACGTTCAGCGCGGCGACAATTAACAACCTTGCTATGTGAAGATGAAAAGGCAAGATCATTATTTTTAAAAATTATCAAACACCCAGATGCAATTAAAAAGGCTATATTACTGATGCATCAATATGGTATTTTGACTGTCTATATTCCTGGTTGGAAGCACATTGCAGGTATGATGCAATTTGATCTATTCCATGCCTATACAGTTGATGAACATACTATCCGCTTGCTACTTGAACTTGATAGTTTTAAAACTCAAGCCAGTAAAGAAAAACACCCGAACAGTTCAAACGTTTTTGCCAAACTATCAAAACCTGAATTATTAGTTATTACTGGATTATTCCATGATATCGGTAAAGGTCACCATGGTGATCATTCTGAAATAGGGGCAAAACTGGTTGAAAAGTTTTGCCAACTACATAAACTTGAGCCAAAAGATACCGACTTAATTGTGTGGCTAGTTCGCTATCATTTACTTATGTCAGTCACGGCCCAAAGTCGTGATTTACAAGATCCTGCGGTTATTAATGAATTTATTCAAATTGTTAAAAGTGAGCGCCGTTTACAATATTTATTATGTTTAACCGTTGCCGATGTGTGCGCAACTAACGAAACACTTTGGAACAGTTGGAAGCAAAGTTTAATGCGTGAACTGTATTTAACCGCAAAACGATCATTCGATTCAGGAGCTCATCATATCCCTGAACAACGAAGTATTGCTCGCCAACATAAACATGAAGCATTCGAAACCTTGCTCAAACAACATTACGATGAACAAAAAATCAAAAATTTGTGGCAAGATTACCGTGTTGACTATTTTCTGCGCTATACTACTGAACAGATTGTTTGGCATGCGCAAATGCTATTGCAGCATGATTTAACTCAAACATTTGTAGCGATCAACCCTGATCCGTACCATGGTGGCAGCGAGATAGTTATTTACTCACCAGATCGACCTTACCTATTTGCCACTGTTTGCAATATTTTAAATAATCATAACCTGAGCATTCATGATGCATTAATTATTACCAATAAGAAAGGTTTTGCCCTTGATACATTTATTGTATTAGAACCAAATGGGCAAACATTACAACCAGACAGGCATTACAGTATTATAAAATCACTTGAAAAAGCTTTGCAGCAGCCGGTTTACAAAGGCGTAACAATAAAACCGCCTAAGCAACGATTGCGTTCATTTTCAGTGCCCACTCAAGTCAATTTTTTATCTGCCTTTAATGAAAGCCAGACTTATATGGAGCTAATTGCATTAGATAGGCCGGGGTTACTTGCCTGTGTTGGTGAAGTATTTGCAAAACTAGAGTTATCATTAAGTAGTGCTAAAATCGCAACTATCGGTGAACATATTGAAGATTTATTTATTTTAAAAGATAAACACAACAATGCACTTGATGATAATACTTGTAATATATTACGAGATTCGATAGTAAATACTATTGATTCGATGAATTAATTAACCAATTTGAAGATACCGTTTATGCAATTTTTTATTATTTTATTTCCAATCTTCTGTATATTTGTCGTTGGATTTATTGCACAAAAAGCACTAAAATTTGATGTAGCAAATTTATCTAAAATGTCGCTTTATGTGCTTTCTCCTTTTTTATCATTCAAAACGTTTTATACTCACACCTTAACCACAGACTATCTATTTTATATTGTCTATATTTTTGGTCTTTGTTTCTTATTAGTTAGTGTTGTCTCAATTTGGTCGTTGATCATGCGTTATTCAGTCAAAGAACGTTGCGCCATGATTCTGAGTTCTTGCTTTATGAATAATGGTAATTATGGTACACCGGTATTACTGGTTTTTTTTGGCACAGTAGGCTTCGATCTTGGCGTTATTATGATGGTATTGCAACAATTTGTGATGAGTACCGTTGGTATCTACTATGCAGCAAAAGGCAGTGCTCGTAGCGATATTGTCAGTCAAAAAGATGTCATCAATAAAGTCATTCGCATGCCTGTTGCTTATGGTGCTTTTTTGGGGATTATTTTCCAGTTGTGCCACATTCCTTTGTCAAAATCCATTATGACATCCATTGGCATGATTGGTGATTCATCAATTGTGATTATTATGATAATTTTAGGTATGCAATTAGCTAAAATTCGGATTAAACAACTCGATTACCCTAAACTTTCATTTTCGCTATTAACCCGTATGGTTATCTCACCACTTGTCGCTTGTTGTTTGGTCTACTTTATGCCTATTTCACCGGTTTATAAACAGGTACTCATTGTGTTAGCCGCAATGCCCAGTGCCGCTAATACCACTTTAATGTCAGTACAATTTGATACGCATCCTGAGTTAGTTTCGAGTGCAACCCTAGTCAGTACATTATTAAGTTTAATCACATTACCGACTGTATTATGGCTGGTAGGCGCGCCCGTACCTTTTTAACAGATAGTTTTTTACTTTTAAAAAGCGCATATCTGGATAAGTTAAAAGCCATTATTGTTATACACATCATCAGGATTAGGTCCCGTGCGTAATTTTTGATTTAAGCAATTAATTTTTCTTATTTCGTCAGAGGTAAGTTCAAAATCAAAAATATTAATATTTTCAGCAATCCGATCCGGATGCGCTGACTTTGGGATCACAATATAACCATTTTGTAGGTGCCAACGTAAGGCAACTTGTGATAAAGACTTATTATAACGATCGCCTATTGCAACTAATACCGGTTCATTGAGTATTTTATTATGAGCAAGTGGCGACCATGCTTCAATTGCAATATTTTGCTTACGTAAGTAGCGCACTAAGTCTATTTGTGTTAAGTAGGGATGAATTTCTATTTGATTAATCATCGGCTGAATATTTGCTTGACTAGCCAGTAACTCTAAATGTGAGATATGAAAATTACACACTCCAATGGCTCGAACACGTTTTTCCTCATAAAGCTTTTCAATTGCTCGCCAAGTTTCAAAAAAAGTATGATGAAGCGGCCAATGCACTAAAAACAGATCAAGATAATCAAGTTGTAAATCCTTTAGCGATTGTTCAAAACTTGCTAACGTTTTTTTGTAACCTTGATTGGCATTGCTCACTTTTGAAGTAATAAATAATTCACTACGATCGATACCACATTGTTTAATCGCCTGACCGATTTGTTTTTCGTTTTGGTAAAGTTGCGCGGTATCAAAAGAACGATAGCCAACTTTAATAGCCGTATTAATTGCTTGAGATATTTGATCAAATTCAGTTAATTTAAAAGTACCAAGACCAAGTTGTGGCATTACTACATTATTACTTAGAGTAATTTTATTATCGCTAGTTATCGTCATCACAAACCTCTCCCATACTATTTAACACATTAAACAGCGGTACAGTTAGTCATCACCCCTCCACTCTTTTTCAAACTGATTAACAAACTGAACTAAAAAATCATGTCGCTGTTCAGCAATGTTTTTAGCAGTTTGCGTATTCATCATACCTTTAAGTAAAAAAAGTTTCTCATAGAAATGATTAATTACTGTATTCGGTTGTTTATAACTCTCTTCAGTCATCGGTATTCTTGGCAAAATGGTAGGATCATGCATGATGTTATGTTTATTACCACCATAATAGAATGTACGCCCTATTCCTATTGCGCCAATGGCATCAAGTCGATCGGCATCTTGTACAATCTTACCTTCAAGGGATAATGGCTTTTTATCACTCAGGTTTTTCCGGTAAGACATATTTTCGATAATAGAAAAAATAGCAGTAATTTCGATTTCCGTAAGGTCCTGTAACGTTAGGAAACAACGTAATTCATCAACCGCTAATTCCACATTAGACACTACTTTTTCATCAATTACATCATGTAAATAAGCACTTAAAACAACAATAAAATAATTAGCATTGGGTTCATTGAGTAAGATTTTTTGTGCCAATTTAACTACGCGTTCAATATGTGCCATATCATGACCTGAAAAATCATGGGCAAGCTTTTGTTCTACAAAAATTTTTACGGCTTGCATAGCACGTTGTTGATGTTTAGTTAGCGGTGAATCTTTCATCATTTAAACCTTTTTTTATTTTGCTTAATTAGGACTAATACAAGCAACTTTAGCTTTATCTGTCCAATAATCAATCATCCCTATGTTAGAGTGAACTTGCAAATAATAAGTTTTACCACCCTCTTGGAAGCTATTTGCGCTCCAATAAACAGCGCCGGAAATAAAATGGCTTTCAGGATAATAATAGTTGTTTGTCTCGCCCCATTGAGAAAACAGTCCTCCATCGATCCGGCGTTGATAGTGACGACCTAACCCAGGTAATCCACCAGTCCAAATTGAATTATAATTTGCATTTGTTAATTGAGGTAAAGTCGGTATTTGATAACCCAAATTATCACAATATTGTTTTGCTTGTTCAAAAAGCATACTGGTATTTTCAGCCTGAACAATAAACCATTTTTGTATAGTAAAAGCATAAATTTTATTGGTTTTAGCTTTATCTTTATATAAGATGAATGTCGTAGCAATAGCAGCTTTGGCTGCTTGTGCTGCATCAGCGCTACTTGTCGGCCCAGTTAATTGAATTTTGGCTTTAGAACCATTACCCGTGATGGTTAAATTAATTGCTGAATCAGTGGGTATTTTATCAAAGCTCATATCCGATGGTGAACTATCAAGTAAATTCAGATAAAAAAATAAACCATTCTCACCCATAGTTGGAAAATTTAATTCTGGATGCGTTAAAGATTGCCGTTTAAAACCTTTAGCATCATCCCATTGATTTTCTGGTCCTGAATAGTCCGTTCCGCCCCAACTGTTGCCTTTGCTGTCATTGACTGATAAATTTGGCTCCGCTGAATAAGTACAGGCACCATTAGGCGGAGAAAAATAGTAAGTGGTACTATTTGCGTCAAATGCAACCGTATTTGGCTGACCATATTTAGTAGATAATGTGCCATTCATATGATTTAAGGTAAAACTATAAGGCGCATAACAATCACTTAACTCTTTATCCAATGCGATAGGAGTACCGTTAGCATCTTGAATTGATAATATAAGATCCCCTGTTGCTGTGATATCACCATCACCATCTTCATCAAACCAAAAACCGTTAGTCGCAAACACCTCAGTTAAAGAAACGGATGCTTGGTTTTCAGGAATTAAGGTTTTAAAATCGTTGGCTCTGATCGATTCCCCATTTAATTGTATGGGTACTTGCTTTGATGAAGTGTTGGTCGCTTTTGTAAATTTTCGTCCATCAGGTAAAGTGATTAATAAAAGATTATCGGTATAAAATGAGCGCGTTTTACCGCCATCGAAAGAGATATAAGGAGCCGAACCTTGTATGGTATTTGTTGTTTCGACCGCTTCAACATAAGGTAAACCCGCATTCACACTGTAACAAACAATGCCAAGACAAGCTATTATCATTTTTGATATCAATAAAGCTAAACTTGATTTTATCGCTGCTAAGTCACACATTTCAATCAACCGAGTTATTTTAAACAATACATATGGTTTCATCACTAATTGTCGCAATACGTTAATTAGGACTGATACAAACCAGACTACCATATCCCCTTTTTTGAATTTGTCCCATATTTGAATAAACTTGCAAATCATTGCTAGTCAAGTAAATTTCATTTGGGTAAATGTCAGCTTGCGGATAAGAATTTAGATGAATTTCGCCCCACTCAGCAAACAATCCACCACCAATACGGCGTTGATAATTATTGCCTTGCCCGGCCAAACCACCATCCCAATAACTCGAAGAATCTTTTGAATTGGCATTGGTCAATTGTGATACTGTCGGTAATTGATAACCTAAATCACGACAATACTGTTTTGCTGCTTCATCAAAATTTTCCGGACGAGTTTTTTTAGCAATAAACCATTTTTTAATGGTAAAACTATATAGCTTTTGGGTTTTCGCCTTATCGGCATAAAGAATAAAGGTGGTGGCAACTGCTGCTTTACTTGCATCTTGCAAACTGGCGCCGTCAGCAGGACCGGTTAAAGTGATTTTTGCTTGATTACCTTTGCTGGTAATCTCTAAGTCAATGCCGGAATCGGCAGGTATTTTAGTAAAGCTCATATTACTGGCTGAATCAGCTAAATCCATGGTAAACAATAGCCCATTAGCGGCCATAGTTGGAAAGTTCAATTCTGGATTATCAAAAGATTGTTGTCTGAATCCTTTGGCATCATCCCACATGCCTTGCGGTCCTGAATAATTCGAACCTGACCAAGTTTTATGGGTATCGCTGAGGAATAAATTGGGTTTTGCCGATAAAGAGCAAGCACCCGGTGCCGGATTCAGGTAGTAAATCATATCAGTGTAGTTCAATGAAAAATGGTTAGGATCGCCATATTTAGTGGTGACATCACTCCCATCATGCATTAGCCTAAAGCTATAAGGCGCTTCACAATCGTTTAATTCATCATCCAAACTAAGCACTTGGTTATTGGCATTTTTTACAATCAATTGAAAATGACCGGTCGCCGTTATTTCACCATCACCATCGACATCAAACCAATAAGGACCAGAGTTGAGCACATCGGTCATGCTTTGTTGAGCAGTGATATCCTTGTTTTGATCTGAGCTATCTGCTGTTTGATTGTAAGGGATGATCGTTTTAATATCTTTAACTTTGGTTGGTGCACCGGTTAATTGAATCGGATTAGTGGTGGAGGAAACGTTATTTGAGTAATTAAATTCTCTGCCGTCAGGTAAAGTAATGACGAATAAATCATAAGTGGTATAAGCACGGCTTTTACCACCATCAAAAGTAAGATAGGGAGCCGAACCTTGTATGGTATTTACAGTCTTAACAGCTTGAACTACGGGTAATGCACTAAAAACATTAAAACTGAATAAACCCCAAAAAAACAGCACTATGGATAGTCGAATTAAATAAAATAGAGTCCTTATTGTTCGCAATAAATAAAAAATAATAGGAATGAACAAACCACAATATTTTTTTTTAGTAAAACGTTGCCTACTTGGCGCTCGAAGTCTATTTAGATTACCTATCTCTGTTTTCATAATAAAACAACTTATTAAATAATTATTGATAACAACCAAACAACAACTTTATGCTTTTTTACGAATAAACTATCAGTGATAACGCTTAAATTACTTTATATAAAGTGCAACTAAGGTTAAAAGTAAAATAACTATAAATCAATACATATTATCCCAAAAGTAATATTTATTAACCCATAAATATTTTTATTAAAAACTAATATCAACTAAATAAAAATAATCAATTAAAATAGTTGCTCAGTAATAATTAATGTTTTTTTTATATTTTTTTTATTTTGGGATGATTGTTTTCAACAAACTTGAAAGGTAGAATGCGCAAATCAAAAATTTATAAAGCAAATATCGGAGTTGCTCACGTGAAAATATCAGCGCGTAAAGTTTTGCCTTGGCAATTGATAGAATACTTCACTCGCTATCGCCAATTCCTAGCTTTATTATTTGGATTATCCATCTTTTTTATTGCTTTGATTGTTTGCTGGCATCTATTAAAAGAAATTAATCTTGATGACTTAAAATTAGCCGTTCACAACCTTTCACCGCAAGCTATTTTATTTGCTTGTTTATCGGCTATTGGTAGCTATTTAATGTTAATTTGCTATGAATGGTCAGCCGCGCGTTATGCAGGCGTAAAGCTAAAGCCTTCCATTATTGTTTTAGGTGGAATTTGTGCTTCAGCTATCGGTAATGCAATAGGTTTATCGGCGTTGTCAGGGGGCGCAGTTCGTTGTCGTTTATACTTCAAATATGGACTAACAACGATTGATGTGGCAAGAATGTCAATTTTTGTTACACTCTCTTTAGGCTTTACTCTACCATTACTGGCAGCGGCGGCAGCGTTAATTCATCCACATAATGCTATGGTTGCTTTACACTTATCCGAAAATGGCGTGATACTAATAGCAAGCATGCTATTTTGTTTTTATATTGGATTATTTATTTTCTTATACTGCAATCGTTTATCGGAAAAGCCTAATAAAGATACTCGCTTATTTAAAATCGCAAGATGGTCTATTCGTTTACCTAACTTACGTTTGGCTTCAAGCCAATTTATTATTACCTTCTTTGATGCTGTCTTAGCAGGGGCGATTCTTTACTTTCTACTACCTTCGCATCCAAATTTTATTACCTTTATTATGATTTACATTCTGGCATTAGTTGCTGGTGTATTAAGTCATGTTCCTGGGGGAGTAGGCGTATTTGAAGCAATTATGCTCGCCGCATTTTCATCTCAAATTGGTGCAGCATCTTTAACTGTAGCATTAGTCATTTATCGTATTATTTATATTTTAATCCCGCTTATCCCTGCCGGTATTTTGCTGTTAATCAATGAAGGAAAGCATTATTTAACTTCATCACAAGTCAAGCAAACTGAAACGGGAATTGCGGCCTCTATCATGGCTGCTGCGGTATTTTTTGCCGGTGTAGTGATGATGTTTTCTAGCATCATTCCTGGTTTTAATCATCGTTTTGTTGATGAATTTATTCCGAATAAAATTATCAATATAGCTCATCTAAGTGCGAGTTTGATTGGCGTTTTATGTTTATTACTCGCAATGGGTTTACGCCGACGTCTTTATTCAGCGTGGGGAATTACCGTTATTTTACTCTTGATTGGTAGCCTCTGCTCGGTGTTAAGAGGTCTACACTGGATAGAAGCCATAACTTTATTAGTTATTGCAATATTACTCATTAATTTTAGGCATGCTTTTTATCGAAAAAGTCGACTTAGTGTTATCCCCTTTTCTTTCAAATCTTTTGCCATTTGTTTTTGTCTGATTGCGCTTTTTGTTTGGCTTATTTTATTTATTTACCAAGATGTCCCCTATAGCCAAGATCTATGGTGGCAGTTTGAATTAGATAGCCGAGTACCACGAGCATTACGTGCAGCATTAGGCAGTTTTATTTTGTTAAGTTCGATTATGTTAATCTGGTTATTTAGACCAGCGTTACCAATATTAGCTAAACCAGAAACAGAACAACTCAATAAAGCTTATCAGATCGTTTTAAATTCAAAACAGCCTGAAGGCGGCTTAGCGATGAGTGGCGATAAATCACTGCTGTTCAACCAAGAACAAACCGCCTTTATTATGTATGCAAGACGTGGTCGAAGCATGGTTGCGTTATTTGATCCGATTGGTGATATTGCTGATAGAGCTGACTTAATTTGGTCATTTCGTGATCTGTGTGATGAACACCATCTTCGCCCAGTTTTTTATCAAGTCAGAGCAGCTAATTTACCTTTTTATATGGATATTGGTTTACGTACAGTAAAACTTGGTGAAGAAGCATTAGTCAATTTAAAAATATTTGATTTAACATCAAAAGGTTATAAAGATCTTCGCTATACTTGGAATCGAGGGCAACGTGATGGACTATCCCTAAAATTTTACCCACCTGGAACTGCGCCACTTGATGAACTAAAAGCGGTTTCAGATGCTTGGCTTAAAAATAAGCACTCAAAGGAAAAAAGATTTTCATTAGGGTCTTTTTCTAAAGAATATTTGGATAATTTTACGATAGCAGTAATTGAATACCAAGGCCGCATCATTGCTTTTGTTAATTTACTTGAGACCGATCAACATTATTCGGCCAGTATCGATTTAATGCGGGTAATACAAGATATTCCCAAATTAACGATGGAATTTTTAATGGTAGGCTTAATTTTGCATTATCAAGAAAGAGGGTTTAAGTACTTTAGCCTAGGCATGGTACCATTGGCTGGTATGCAAAGGCGACGCGGTGCCCCATTAATTCAAAGGCTAGGTGCACTAGTATTTAGACGAGGTGGACGTTTTTATAACTTTCAAGGTTTACGTCGCTTTAAAGAAAAGTTTGCAACGCATTGGGAGCCACGTTATATGGCTGTTCCTGCTGGGCTCGATCCATTAGTTGCTTTGATCGATACGACTATGCTTATTTCTGGTGGTATCTCAGGTTTAAAAAAGAATAAAAATAGTTAATATGAAAAAATTTATACGCTATGCTTTATTATTTATTACGCTATTAATACTGATTATACTTGGCTGGTATTTTATAAAAAACCAAGAAAGTGCATCAGTTAAGACCGTAACAATCAATAATGAATATTCCATCCTATCAGCAGCACCAAAACGCTCGGCTGAAGCAGCCGCAATTATTGTTGCCACGCCTAAAAATCATTTTACTGAACAACAATTATTAGACTTGTCAGAAAAAATGGGCGCCAAACTTGTCCAGTTTGAATTAAAACCCTCTGCCAGTTGTAGTGAGCAGCAAGCACGTTTTAAACAAGCAAAAAAAATTCTCAAAGAGAAGAATTTTGCTGTCGCAGGCATGGAAGAAGGTGCAGCCTTTGCTTATAGATGGCTAACAGAACAACAAAGTGATGACGCCAAAGCATTATCAATTGAATTTACCTTAGATCACAAAGATTGTGATGCACCATTACCGACGCAAGCCAGCCATGGTAGTTGGCAAGTCATTTGGAATAATCCACCGGATGATGATGTTGCTGTTTTCCCCCGGGAACAAAAAAATATCCATGTCACAACATCAATTGGTGAATACCAAGCTACGCCAACCGAACTACTGAGTTTACACTTATCATCTATTTTATTTGGTGAGCATGAACAACTACCTGTTATAGAATTACCTGCCAGAAGTAAAGAGATCCACCCTAAAACCATTACACTTTATTATTCTGGTGATGGTGGTTGGCGTGATCTTGATAAAATTTCGGCAGAATATATGGCTTTGCATGGATATGCGGTAGTTGGCGTTGATGCATTAAAACTTTTCTGGCAGCATCGTTCAGTTGAACGTAGCGCTAAAGATTTGAGCTATTTAATGCAACAGTACCGAGACAAATGGGGAACAACTCAATTCGTTTTAGCTGGCTACTCTTTTGGTGGGGATATCTTACCTGCACTCTATAACCGACTATCACCGCAAGATCAAAAAAGTGTCCAAGCGCTAATTATGATAGCTTTTTCAAAAGATGCTAATTTTGAAATTGAAGTAAGTGGTTGGCTCGGGCAATCAGGTGACGAAATGAAAACCGCACCAGAAGTTGCGCGGATTCCAGCCAATAAACTATTTTGCATCTATGGAGAGGAAGAAAAAGAGGATACCGGTTGCCTACAACCAGAAATGAAAGGCGAAGCATTCCAATTGCCTGGTGGTCACCATTTTGATGAGAATTATGAACATCTTGGTCAAATCATTATGGACGCTATTGATAAGCGAGTACAATAATTAACAATAAAGGGGTAAAGGCCCCTTTAAATATAACCCCTAGAGTTAAATCATCGCTTTTTAATTTTTATTCTACCTTCAGACAATAACACACCAATAAGTGTCACTAAGGTGCCAAATGCAGCAATAAAAGTAAACGGTTCATGTAAAATAATAACCGCAGCAAGAATGGTCAAAATCGGCAATAGATACAGATAAATACTAATTTTAACAGCGCCAACTAATTTCACTGCATAATTCCAAGATACAAAACAAATCGCTGATGCACCAACACCTAAAAATAGTATATTGAGTAAATTAGTCATTTGGCTAAACCTTTCTAACCCGAACTTAAAATCAAAAATAGATAAAGCCGGTAACATCAGGAGTAAACCATAAAAGAAAAAACGCCTAGTCAATAAAATGGTATTGTAACCCAAATTACTGCTTTTTTTGGTTAATATAGAATAGCAAGCCCAAAATAAACAAGCTGCAACAGCAAGAATATCACCTAAAGGATTAAGAGAAAGCACATATTTACCATTAAAGCTAATCAATCCAACCCCCAAAATAGCAAACAAACAACCAATATAAAAACGTCGAGGCGGTCTTTCTGTTTTTAAAAAGAATATTGATAACAAAGCAGTAAATACGGGAGCTAAGGTAGTGATAACCCCAACATTCGAGGCATTGGTATAAGTTAACGCTATGTTTTCACATAGAAAGTAACATGTTACACCACAAAATCCAGCGCATAAAAACATTAATTCTCGCTTAATACCCTGCCAAACTAATAAACGCGGTGCTAAAACCCAAAGCATGACATAGCCAAGACAAAATCGATAAAACAAAATTTCAATGGGTTTAAAATTGACCAATAATACTTTTGTTGCAATAAACGTACTTCCCCAAATAAAGATTGTCATCAAGGCAATTAAGTGTCCTTGTGTTTTTTTGGTAACGAACATAAAAATCTCTCTACTTATATCAATAAAAAGCTATCAAAGTGTACATGATTATCTTAAGTTTGGTCACTTTATAATTAAGTATTAGCGGGCAGGACTTGGTAACAGAAAAAACAATACCATTTCAATATCCATAGAGAATATTATCTTCCTACCTAGTGAAGCGCAATTTTTACTGTAATTTAATAGTAACAATAAATGAGAAGCTAAAATTTGAAAAGATCGTGTGATAAAAACAACAGATAAAAAAAATCCACCCGAAAACTCGAGTGGAGGGCAAAAAATGAAAAAATGTAATCTGTAGATATAGACAAGCTAAACAACAAAAAGTTCAATTTAATTTCAAATAATTTTAGTTTTTTATGAAATAAATTCATATCATACTGATTTATAATAAATATTATT
>NZ_LZGO01000018.1:0-3095 GCF_001690235.1 Gilliamella sp. wkB292 | reverse complement strand
AATTCATATCATACTGATTTATAATAAATATTATTTTAATTTTTTTTAAAAAAATTTTTGTGGTAGTACAAAGATAAATCAAATAATCTTATTTTTTTATCAACAACAACTTCACAGCGTTATTATGATCAGTAGTAAATCAATCAGATTATTTTCATAGTAGCTGGTGATATAAATTCTTAACGTCATTTATTCTATTTTTTGAACGATTATCGATTACTTATTTTGGTATTAACTATTTAACTGCTTTGCTTGCCTGTTACTTATTAATACTTCAATATAATTACTATACCTCATCTATTTTTTAATCAAGCTGCATTTGGTTATTATTCAAAATAAAATGTGAATGCAAAACCATTTTTTGCTCAAACACATATCTAAGATTAAAATTCTTTACAAATTATCTTTTTAACTCAATCAATTGCACAATAAAAGTGACTAGCGATATACTGACTAAAACAATTCAAGCAGCACGTAAGGAGAGTTTATGAAAAAGAATGTCGTATTATTCAGTAAAATTCCTGCTGATCAACAAGCTAGATTAGAGCAAGCTTTTAATCTCACGCTATTTGAACGTAATCCTAATACCGATACAAAAGCCTTTATTCAAGCATTAGCGAGTGCCGACGGTATGATAGGTTCAAATATGCCGACACGCATTGACGATGAATTTTTAACCCAAACGCCAAAATTAAAAGCGGCGGCAACAATTTCGGTTGGTTACGATAATTATGATCTTTGTGCTTTAAAAAAGCATGGTGTTCGATTAATGAATACCCCGAAAGTATTGACTGAAAGCACCGCTGACCTTATTTTTACACTATTAATGGCGACCGCGCGCCGAACGGTGGAGTTATCCAATCTAATTCATGATGGAAAATGGACCAAGAGCATTACACCTGAATATTTCGGCACGGATATTTATGGTAAAACCATTGGTATTTTAGGGATGGGGCGAATTGGTAAAGCGATTGCTAAGCGCGCACACTGTGGCTTTGATATGAATGTCATTTACTATAACCGCTCAGCCCATCCCGATGTAGAACAAGCTTATCAAGCTAAGCGCCTAGAACTTGATGGTGTGCTTAGCCAAGCAGATTTTGTGGTGATTATTCTGCCATTAACCGACCAAACCAAACGACTCATCACTAAACAAAAATTAGCTTTAATGAAGCCATCAGCCATATTAATTAATGGCGCGAGAGGAGCAATTGTAGATGAGCAAGCATTAATTGAAGCATTAAAAAATAAAACGATCAAAGCTGCTGGACTTGATGTATTTGAAGTCGAACCCCTACCAACAACTTCACCACTCATGCAGCTTGATAATGTTTTATTATCACCACATGTAGGATCAGCAACGGTTGAAACTCGCTACGCAATGGCAAAATGTGCAGTCGATAATATTATTGCCGCATTAAAAGATGAAAAACCAACCGAAAACTGGGTAAACCCCGAAGTTGGTTAACTTGTATTCCCTATTGAATTGACCTATAATGCCCCGATATTGTTTACATTAACAATTCACAATTGGGGCTGATTCTGGATTCGACGGGATTTGCGAAACCCAAGGTGCATGCCGAGGTGCGGTAGGCCTCGTAAATAAACCGCAAAAAAATAGTCGCAAACGACGAAAACTACGCACTAGCAGCTTAATAACCTGCATAGAGCCTTCTCTCCCTAGCCTCCGCTCGTAGGACGGGGATAAAGAGGAGTCAAACCCAAACGAGATCGTGTGGAAGCCTTGCTTGGGGCGGAAGCATTAAACTTAATCAAGCTAGTCTATCGGTAGCGTGTTTGTCCGCAGCAGGTAGGCGAAATTTAAAGACAAACTACGCATGTAGTACCGAGGATGTAGAGATTTCGGACGCGGGTTCAACTCCCGCCAGCTCCACCACCAATTATAATTCCCACCTATACCTAATGACTTGTATTTTGTGTAATTTATACCCATAATTATATATATTTAAATAATAATATTATTTTTATGGAAAAACTTAAAATATTAAGAAAACAAAGTAATTATACACAAAAATATTTGGCTAATATGTTGGGCGTAAAAACCAAAGATATCCAAAACTGGGAATTGAATAAGGCTCAGCCTGAATTAAAAATATTACGAGATCTTGCTGTTATTTTTGGTACAAGCGTTCACGACATTTTAAGTAATGAAACAATAACAACAACAAATTATATGCCTTGGAACACCAACGAAACTATTGATTATTTTTGGGGACATATAGGTATTCTTTTATATAGTTCTAATATAATTAAATGGTATCCTATAACTAATTCTACATTTGATAGAGTTAAAACAATCTTAAGTAATGATGAACCAAGTAAAGAAAATGATATTTTATCTTTAGACACATTAAATAATCGATTACTTCTCATCAATAAAAATATAGTAAAAAAAATTTCACTCATCGACGATGCTTCAGATATGCCAAAAGATTGGGAGATTTCGTGGGATGGATATCAGGGACTAGGATCTGAAGAGTTTTATAACTTGATAGATGAATACTTTTTTGACTATGAACATTTTTATCAGAATACTTCAAAAGAGCTACAAAATAAGGTAGTAAATTTAATTGAAGAAAAAAGAATTACTGAAGATAATGTACTTGAGATTTTGAATCAGGTATATATTTATTATCATGATAATAGTGTTGAAACGATTGACATAGTAAATGCTTCGGAATTATTTGATAATGTTGGTACAATTGAATTGGAACTCAATAGATTTATTCAATTTTCTGATTACAATGGTGAAATACATTTTATTCCCTTGAATAGTGTTGGTTTAATTGATGTTCCCCTGTACTTATATAAAATTGGTCGTAATGAAATATTCGAAAATAAATAAGAAAATAAAATGGATGAAACAAAAAAAGTAGAAAATATTCATATAGAGAGTTTGGTTCAGTTTATTGATCAAATATTGAATATTGAAAATAAAAATCACCAAAATATATTTTATCGAGGTCACTCAAATGAAAATTATCTTTTAGAGCCATCTTTATTTAGAAAAGATAATCAAAATCAGCCTAAATATTGTAGTCAAGAGCACATATTATATCGAGAACTTTATATGT
>NZ_LZGO01000017.1:0-1360 GCF_001690235.1 Gilliamella sp. wkB292 | reverse complement strand
GATTGATATCAATTAATGTGAATTTTACTTTTGGGATATGCTTATATTTCTCAAATAAAAAAGGTAAAAAATTACCTGCCCCTACTGATGGTTCACAAATATGTAGTTGTAATTTCCCCGAAAAATCAGGTAAATAATCAATGATTTCTTGAATGATAAAAGGATTTGTATAATAAGCAGAATGATTTTCTCTTTCACTATTACTTAATTCAATAATACGAGAAAGTACTGTAGTATCTATAGTTTTATTTTTAAGTTGTGATAACAGGTAATCAGATAAACAGTTTTCATCATTAAGTTTATGTTTTTTGATCAGTTGTAATATTTCTTTCTCTGTCATATCAAATTACTTGCTTAATTTTTTCCGCAACTGTTTTAAATATTGCTGTTGGTACAGCTTCCCCGATACTTTGACGTATATTCATCTCATTTTTCTTAGAAATTTTTTGTTTTTCTGCTAAAGGTAAATTATTCAATGTTTCTAATGATATATCAATCCATTTAAATTGATCAGGGATAGTCATTAATTTCATTAATTCACGAATAGAAAAAACACGATCTTCTATTGGATGTACAGTATTTTGGCTCGCCAGTTGATCATTTCTAGTATGAATACAGGGAGCAACTTTATCATAAAGTTGGCGAGTATATTTATCCCCATTTTTGGATTTGTTAAGTACTATTTTTCCATTTACAATTTTATGCGGACGTTTATTTAATTCAACATTATCGAAAGCACTTTGCCCTTGCTTAATATCTGTTATCCAAGCTCGCATATTTTCAGGGTAAACACGAAAACTATGATAAAAATCATTATCATCATATTCCCCCCAATTAAGTGATTTCATATTGCCAATTACTTGCTTAAGAGTAACTTCGTCGCGTTCATCTGGAAAAAATTGGCTAGGTGAATATGATAAATTTTTATCCACTCCAATTACTAAAGTTCTTGTGCGAGATGAATTTGAACCATAATTCTTAAAATTAATAATTCGGTATTCAATTTTATAATTCGTTGCCAATTCAGCTAGGATTAAATCGCCAATAGCAATCACTTTTCCTTGATTATTGGTACAACCTGTTTTCCAAAATGCTTGAACATTTTCTAAAATAAAAAAATATGGACATATATTTTTTATCATATTTACACTTTCAACTACAAGGCTATTTCGTTCAATTTCATTTTCTTTTTTCTTATGATTAGCAACACTCATACCTTGACAAGGAGGTGTTGCAATGACGACATCAACACGATCATTACCTAACTTTTGCCAACGCTGAATTTCCAGATAAATGCGTTGTTTGATTTCATCTTTTCTAATATCTCCATTAATATATCCAGAATCAAATCGACACTTTT
>NZ_LZGO01000016.1:0-3272 GCF_001690235.1 Gilliamella sp. wkB292 | reverse complement strand
ATTGTGATGTCAGAGTCGTTACGCCAGTTTTTTATAAACAATAAAGTAAAAGGAATAGATTGATCCACACAATGTAATCAACTTTTCTATGGATAATAGTGAAGCTTAAGTAAACCTTTTAAAGGATGTTGATATGATTTATAAATTTATGCTAAGTAATTATCCCAATAGTTATTGGTTCCAATATGTCTCAACAGGAGATGATTATTACGAACTTTTACAATGCAAAAAGATTCAATCGAATAACCCAATAGTTTTTAAATTAGAAAAAAAAGTAAGTGAAAAACGTTTACTCTCTTATGATATTTATTTCAGTAGTGGTCCTGTTTTTATCTCGCCTAGACTTGCCAATTTACTTTCAAACAATGAAGATTTTTTACATGATGTCCAGCTAATAGAGGCAACTATAACTGTTAATGGTCGCAGCTATTCTGGTTATAAAGTATTAAATATTCTTCGTTTAATATCCTGTATTGATATGAATAAATCTGAATATATACCAATATTAGAGAGTTATCCTGATGGACCAAAAGAATTTTATAAAATGGTCTTTAAAGAAGATATAAATGAGCAATTTTGTATGGCAAGGAGTGAAGAATCTATAGGGTTAATTGTGATTTCAGAGTCGTTACGCCAGTTTTTTATAAAAAATAAAGTAAAAGGAATAGATTGATCCACATCATGTAATCAATCTATCGTCCAATGTGAATATCGAAAGATAATGACGGAAAAATATGGAAATTGGAGCATCACAGGCGATTAGCTGGTTTAGATTCTATTCCTGTTCGATGGGTGACAAAAGCACGAAGGTTATAAGGTAATGTTTGATAAGATTAGTAATATTAAAGATAAAGCTGATTTTTTATCATTTATGAATGCTCTAAGAGATGATTTAAAAAATGAACCAGAAAGTTGGACAAACGGGGATTTGCAATCATATTTAGAAGCTTTATCTGCATGGGTTGACAACATAGAGCAATTTTATATTAATACTAAACAGCCAATTCCAAAACATATTAGTTGGAAAGTTCTTGCTGATATATTAATGGCTGCAAAAATGTATGAATAATTTTATATAAATATTAGGTAGATTTATGCAACTCAATCCGCTACATCAGCTGATACACATTCTACTGGACTATTCACAACTGTTTACATTATCAATACTCATAGGATATGCAAACTTAAATAAAAGAAATTCATAACAAGGGTCAAAAGGAAAATTGGACACAAAAGCAATTTAAAGAAGTTTTAAATAAACGTATAAAAACAAAAAGAATTGAACCACGTAGTGGAAAACTATTTTAAATAAAAATTCAAGTAAGCATTTTAAAGGATGTTGTTATGATTTATAAATTTATGCTAAGTAATTATCCTAATAGTTATTGGTTCCAATATGACTCAACTGTCGTTGATCTTTACGAATTTTTACAATGCAAGAAGATTCAAACAAATAAACCCTTAGTTTTTAAATTAAAAGACAAAGTCAGTGAAAAACGTTTATTCTCTTATGATATTTATTTCAGTGATGGTCCTGAATTTATCTCGCCTAGACTTGCAAATTTACTTTCAAACAATGAAGATTTTTTACATGATGTCCAGCTAATAGATGCGATAATAATAGTTAATGGTCGCAGCTATTCTGGTTATAAGGTATTAAATTTTCTTCGTTTAATATCCTGTATTGATATGAATAAATCGGAATATGAACCAATATTAGATGATTATCCTGATGGACCAATGAAATTTTATAACATCGTCTTTAAAGAAAATATAAATGAGCAATTTTGTATGGCAAGGTGTGAAGAATCTATAGGGCGAATTGTGATGTCAGAGTCGTTACGCCAGTTTTTTATAAACAATAAAGTAAAAGGAATAGATTGATCCACATCATGTAATCAATCTATCTATGGATAATAGCGAAGCTTAAATAAAAATTCAATTAAGTATTTTAAAGGATGTTATTATGATTTATCGACTTATGATATGATCGTTATTGGTTCGAATATGTCTCAACAGGAGATGATTATTACGAACTTTTACAATGCAAAAAGATTCAATCGAATAACCCAATAGTTTTTAAATTAAAAGACAAAGTCAGTGAAAAACGTTTACTCTCTTATGATTTTTATTTTAGTAGTGGCCCTATTTCTATCTCGCCTAGACTTGCCAATTTACTTTCAAGCAATCAAGATTTTTTACATGATGTCCAGCTAATAGAGGCAACTATAACTGTTAATGGTCACAGCTATTCTGGTTATAAAGTATTAAATATTCTTCGTTTAATATCCTGTATTGATATGAATAAATCGGAATATGAACCAATATTAGATGATTATCCTGATGGACCCAAAAATTTTTATAAAATGGTCTTAAAAGAAAATATAAATGAGCAATTTTGTATGGCAAGATGTGAAGAATCTATAGGGCGAATTATGATGTCAGAGTCGTTACGACAGTTTTTTATAAAAAATAAAGTAAAAGGAATAAATTTATCCAAACAGTATATTGATAATGACTTCATATTTTCGTACTGATATAGATATATTCACGTAGCCTGACCCGATAGTTAACTGTTAGTGAAATAAAATAATGAACGAAATTGATTATACTTTACTTGATTTACCAATGTTACTTACTAGAAATAAAAACAAATGGTGGCAAGATCCTATTATACAAAGCTCAATAGCTTTATTAGGCTTTTTAAAAAAACATGAATTATTAATCGATGTTGAACCGTTTGATGAGCAGGGAAATTTGAAAACCGATACGGTTGTTAAAATGTCAAACGTAACTCCAGAAGGTTTGGAATTATTTAAAGCTGCTGTAAATGGATGGTATGATTATTTAGCTAGAAGTACCGTTCCTACCAAATATCAAAATGTTAGTCGGCTAGAAAAAGCTTTAGCTAAAATTCGAGAAAGTAAAAATAATGAAGTAAGATAAACATCTCACAATAGATAATAATTAAAATATGAGGTATTTATGGCTTTGGATTTTATAGCATCAAGTAATCAAAAAGAAATAGATGAAAATTCACCGATATTTTCACTTGAAAAATCTGATTACGATGAATTATTCAATAAAGCAAAACCATTAAATCAGTATTCAATAATAAAAAAACTTGATGATTATTATGCTGATACAATCATTCTATATGGGGAAATTCAGCCGTTAATAAAAGAACTTGAAAACCTTATCAAAATAAAAAAATTCCAACCGCAATCAATTATTGATTTTATTAATTTTTTAAAAGAATCTTTTAATGATGG
>NZ_LZGO01000015.1:0-30642 GCF_001690235.1 Gilliamella sp. wkB292 | reverse complement strand
TATCAATTAATTTATACATAATTTACTAATTTAGTTGAATATAATTAATACACTATTATTTGCGATAATCATTATCACATGTAAATGGTAATTATTATCATTGATCGGTTTAATCAAATTTGTTACATTAAAAATAAAACATGATAATTATCAAATATTGGAGCAATAGTTAATACAGTTCATATAAATAGGATTTTTAAAATAGGATGAAAGTAAATAAAGTATTGTTAACTATTTTGGCTGCTTCAATGCCATTTCAGGTTTATGCTGAAAATGATGATTTAGATACCATTACTGTAACAGCTAGTCGACAAAAAAAAGCAAAATTGGCCATTCCCGAAACAGTTGATGTTATTAATAAAAAAAATATTGATGATCATCAAATGTCAACAATGGAAGATCTTGTTCGCTATCTTCCCGGAATTTCTGTCAGTAGACAAACCTCAGGGACTGATCCTTTTGGTAATTTAGGCGGAATTAGAATTCGAGGCATGACCGGTAACCGCATACAAATGCAAGTTGATGGTGCAAGAGTGATAGAAGGATTACAAGATGGCAACCGTAATTTTATCGATTTATCAACAATAAAAGCGGTTGAAATTGTTCGAGGTCCGGGCTCTGTACTGTGGGGGGCTGATGCGTTAGGCGGAGTGGTTGCTTTTAAAACGTTAGATCCAAGTGATTTATTGCAGAATAAATCTTATGCGGTAAAGATTAATGGTGCTTATGATAGTTTAAATAAACAAAATACTAAAACGGGTATGCTTGCTTTCGAATTAATGCCAAATTTGGAAGCTTTACTAAGTTTTAGTCGGCGTGATTATCAAGAAGCTAAGTTAAAAAAAGCTAAAGCCAATGGGGGAATTTGGGGTTGCCCAAGAGGGGATGAGGCCATCGGATGTAATAAACTTAATCCATTAGATGCTAAAGCAGAAAATATGTTATCTAAGTTGGTTTACCATAATGATAATCGCGAAACAAAATTAACTTTTGAAAATTTTCGTTCAAACTCTTATGTAAAACAGTTGTATGATTATGGTTTGCAGTCATCAGGAACATTCAATGGTGACTATAAACGTACCCAAATACAAACACGAAAACGTTATGCCATTGATGATACGTGGTCACCATCGGTGAATTTTGTTGATCAAATAAAAACAGTAATTTCTTATTCACCCCAAGAGCGATATTTAAAATCTCACCGTGAACAAAGAGATAAGAAAAATAAACCTATCTATACTTATACTACTAATGATTATAAAGAGAAGTTTTTACAGTTTGATTTACAATTAAATTCTAGCTTTGATTTTTTAGATACAGCGCATGATTTAGTTTATGGTTTTCAAGGTGATATAACCCGTAGCCATTATCGTAATGAGAGCACTAAAAATGGTGTAAAAACAATTGGTGGCGGATTTAACTTTGCAAATGCAAAAACCCGTCGAGCTGATGTTTATCTTCAAGATGAATTTCATTTATTTACTGAACGTTTTAAAATCAAACCGGGGTTACGTTATGCCAACTATGAAATCAAACCCAATATTGATGATTATTATGTGGTGATTAAAGACAAAGAGCCTCGTAAATTGACTTCACATCGTTTAATCCCACAACTTGGTACACTTTTTTCCATAACTGAACAATATTCAATTTATGCTCGTTATGCTGAAGGTTTTAAAATGCCTACGGCGCAACAGCTATATACCTCATTGCCTTCGGCATCAATGAATTTGATTCCTAATCCGAATTTAAAACCCGAAAAAGTAAAATCGTATGAGACAGGTTTACGCGGTGATTTTTCAGAAGGCTGGTTTAGTTTTGGTGTATTTAAAGCCAATTATAGTAATTATATTAAAAATTTTATTCAGGTTGGACCTAAAGATTATACCTACAAAAATTTATCTAACGTTAATCTGTGGGGGCTTGAGTCATCTGCTGAGTGGCGTTTTTTAGAGAATTGGTCTTTGAATGCTTCAGCCTCTTATCAGTATGGTAAAAAGCAATCTTCACCTGGCGAGAAAAAATCTTACTTTAACGAAGCGATGCCTTTACAAGGTAATCTTGGTATTAAATGGCATCAACCTGAACTCAATTTTGATACCGAGATTGTGAGCACGTTTTCTAAAGCGGTTAGCCATGTATCAAAAGATGACGAGACAGCAGGCGACGTATTTAAACCTCAAGGATATGCCATTTATGATGCATATTTTAATTGGCATCCTAATAAAAATATAACACTTAGAGCCTCAGTCTTAAATATCTTCGATAAACGTTATTTTAAATGGCCGATGTTCAGTACTTATTATAAAGATCCGAAAGATAATGTAAAAGCAACCAATCCATTGGAATTGCAAACCGCACCGGGAAGAACGTTTGGTTTTGATATAGCAGTTAGTTTTTAAAAAATTTAAATCTAATTAATGATCAATTTTTGTTTAAAGAATTGATCATATTGATAAGTAATAGGCAGTATAGAGAGTAAAGATTTTGCAAACCTTAAAAAATATTTTTTTGCTCATTAAGTTATGTTGCAATACAAAACAAGGTAAGTTGGGATTTGGTTATGCATTTATTGTCATTAGCTTGAACATTATTCTAATAAAAATCAGTCTCGAAATGATAAGTTGGAATAAAAATTTTTATAATGCATTAGAAAAGTATGATATGCAGGGTGTATTAAATCAAATAATGGTTTTTATTTTATTAACTTTTTTAGGGGCAATGACTTATCTTATTGCTGATTATTTAAAAAAAGTTTTGACTATAACTTGGCGTAATGTACTGAATAATAAAATTTTAGATTATTGGATTGATAACAGAGCTTATTGGTATCTTAATAATAAACAGGGTGAAATCGATAATCCAGATCAAAGGATAGCTGAAGATTGTCAGCTGTTTGTTGAGAAATTAACCAATGAAGGGTTTTCATTTATTACACAGTTAATAGGACTTTTTTCATATTTTATCTTATTATGGCAAATTACCGATAGCTTTGTATTAGCTTTCAATATTGTCGATATCAATATCAGTATTTCTCATTATCTGATTTGGTTAGCACCGATATATGTATTATTTTGCTCATGCCTTGCTCATTGGTTGGGGAGTCCTTTAAAAACACTCTTAGTTGAACAACAACATAAAGAAGCCAATTATCGTTTTGCTTTAACACGGTTTCGAGAATCGAAAGAACCTATTGCTTTATTAAAAGGTGAAAATGTTGAAAAACAAATTTTAAATCAATATTTTGATAAAATAAAAAACAATTGGTATCAATTAATCAAGCGTCAATTACGATTAGGCTGTTTCACTAGACCTTATAATTTGACGGTACTTCAAATTCCTACTTTTTTTGCATTACCGATTTATTTGATTGGCAAAGTCAGTTTAGGTTCATTAATGCAAATTAGCAAAACCTTTAGTAATGTTGTGGTTAATTTATCTTGGTTTATTTTCAATTATAATAAACTGGCTGAACTGATTGCTTGTAGTCACCGTCTGTGTCAATTTATCAAATATACGCAATCTATCACGGAAATACATCGTCAATCCCATCAACCTGAAGAGATGATAACTACTCTACACGTTAACAACTTGATCATAAAAACCCCTCAGGGTAAAGTTATACTTAAGTGCCCAACTTTTCAGCTAAATCAAGGTGAATCTGTAATTTTGTCTGGCGTATCTGGAGTGGGAAAATCGACACTTCTAAAAATATTATCTGGCATTTATCCTTATTATGAAGGAACAGTACAATTACCCGCATCAAAAATACTCTTTTTATCTCAGACACCTTATTTTCCAATAGGTGGATTAGCCCATGCAGTTAGCTATCCTAATCCTTTACTTGAAAAAAATTTAACACATATTAAAGAACTTTTATTAGAAGTTGGTTTTACGTCAGAAAATATCGAAAATCAATTACTTGATTATGATTTTAACAAGCTATCTGGTGGTGAAAAGCAGCGTTTAGTGATCGCTAGAATCTTGATGCAAAAACCTGACTGGGTATTTATGGACGAAACAACCAATGCGCTCGATAAAAAATCAGAACAACAACTATTACAATTATTACAACGTAAGTTACCCACAAGTAGCTTTATTATTATTTCACATACAGATGTCTCAAATTATTTTAATCATTGTTATCAATTAATTTTATAACATATGACAATAAAAATAACTTGAAGATTAAATTTAAATAAAAAGGAGTTTTTCTATGGCTGAGTCCACAAATAATCTTGTACATAATACTTTAAATAGTTTACATGAGTCTGTTTTGACCTTGATATTATCGACAATAAATCAAGATACTGGTATTGAAACCAGTTATTCACCTTACTTTTTTGATGGTAATGATTACTATATTCTAATCTCTAATTTGGCGCCTCATAGTCAAAATATTAAAACAAATCCTAATATATCGTTTTTAATCATTGAAGATGAAACAAACACTAAAAACATTTATGCTCGTAGGCGTATAACATCACAAGCGACAGCTAAAGTGATTGAACGAGGTTCAGAGGTGTTTGAACAAATTATTGATAATTTGGCTAAGCGAGTCAGTAAAATGGTTTATATGTTGGCTGAAATGAATGATTTCAATTTATACAAAATCACACCAACAGTGGGTCGCGTGGTAATTGGTTTTGGTCGAACATTTATTTACAATCATCAAACCAAAGCGATAACGCCAGTTGATGAAAGCTACCTTGCTAATCAAAAAGCACAACAATAAAAGTAAAATCAAGATTCAGTATTAAAAATAGTTAAAATTGAGTAGGCTAAAAAAGTCTACTCAATTCATAATCAAATAATAACGTTGCATTATATTTTTTATCTATCAACATCTTTACATTAACAGTTTGATTATTGGAATCGGCGCTCTGCTTAATAAATGTTACTGTTTTTACCTATTAACTCTATAAAAGCTTATTTAATGATTTTAATAATATTAAAATTGCATTTAGCATAAGGCAAATTGTGTTAATATGATATTAACTAAAATATGATTAAGGAAGCAGTCAACTATGATTCCTGATGTTTCTAAAGCACTTAACTGGTTAGAAAAACATTATACTATTTTACAAGGTATTCAACGTGGTGTTGAACGTGAGACGTTGCGTATTTTACCTGATGGTACACTATCTAAGACCCCATTCCCTAATAAAATTGGATCTGCTTTAACTCATCCATGGATCACAACAGATTTTGCCGAATCGATGCTGGAATTTATTACGCCAGTTAATACCAACATCGATTATATGCTAACGTTTTTACGTGATTTACATCGTTATGCTAGTGTCAGTATTGGTGATGAAATGATGTGGCCTTTAAGCATGCCGTGCTTTGTCGCAAATGAAGATGACATTATTTTAGCGCAATATGGTAAATCAAATGAAGGACGCTTCAAAACAACGTATCGAGAAGGTTTAAAAAATCGCTATGGCGCGATGATGCAAACCATATCTGGCGTGCATTATAATTTTTCATTACCAATGGCTTTTTGGCAAGCTCGTGATGGTGTTAAAAATAGTGAAGAAGGTAAAGCGGTAATTTCTGAAGGTTATTTTAGATTAATTCGTAATTATTATCGTTTTGGTTGGGTCATTCCTTTTTTGTTTGGTGCATCTCCCTCTATGTGTTCTTCTTTCATTCAAGATCCTAAGAAAGCCAAAGCGTTTATTGAACAAACCAATGGTAATTGCTATTTACCTTATGCGACCTCATTAAGATTGAGTGATATAGGGTATACCAATAATGCTCAAAAACAATTAGGTATTACTTTTAATCATCTTGAGACCTATGCCGAAGGATTAAAACGAGCTACCCAAACTAAATCCCCAGAATTTGCAAAATTAGGTATCAAAGTTGACGGTCATTATCGTCAATTGAATGATCATGTATTACAGATAGAGAATGAATTCTATGCGCCAATTCGACCAAAACGTGTGCCTAGGGCTGGTGAAACCCCATCAGATGCTCTATTACGTGGTGGAATAGAATATATTGAAGTTAGAGCCCTAGATGTAAATCCATTCTCACCAATCGGTATTACTGAAGAACAAATTCGTTTTATTGATCTATTTTTAATATGGTGTGCCTTAGCACCCGCACCAGAAATGAGTAGCCAAGAGCTTGAATGTGCAAAATTAAACTGGAATCGTGTTGTCATAGAAGGGCGAAAACCTGGACTTGAAATTGGTATGGGGTGTGATAGTTATCATGAGCCGCTTTCTAAAGTTGGTCATGATTTATTTAAAGACTTACTACGCGTTGCTGATGTTTTAGATCATAAAGATGATCAACAGCAATATCGTAAAGTTTGTGAACGATTAGAATTGATGTTTGATCAACCAGAGCTAACACTTTCAGCAAGAACCTTACAGGCTATTAGTGATTTAGGTACGTCTGAATTTGGTTTAGTACTTGCAACTCAATATAAAAAACAACTTATAACTGAACCATTATCGTTATTAACCGATGGTGATTTTGTTCAACAACGTGTTTTATCTATTGAAAAACAGCAAAAGAAAGAGCAAAGTGATACATTATCATTTGATGATTATTTGAAACAAAAATGACCGTTTAGTATGTTTAAAAATCGTGATTATACATTAAGATATCAAGGAAATAATGATGTTGAATTGATTTTACCTAATCATCATATCATCGTAAATCAACCTTTGATTGACCAAGACTCTTTTTCAGTTTTAGTTTGGAATATTTTCAAGCAAAAAAGGGCGGATTGTATTCAAATTTTGGAGCAATATGCAAAAAGTACCAAACTGATTTTATTACAAGAGGCCCAAACCACACCACAATTATTAAATTTTATTTCAAAGCATAATAAAATAGCTGATCATGTGCCGGCTTATTGTTTAAATGATATCTATGCAGGCGTTATGACCATAACTGATAGTTTACCTTCTGCCTTATTATCTTTTAAAGAGAGAGAGCCGCTAATTAGAGTACCCAAGTCAGCATTAATTACCTATTACCCGATTGAGCACTCTTTAGAACAATTATTGGTCGCCAATATACATGCGATTAATTTTAGTTTGGGGGTAAAAGTTTATCGTCAACAAATGTTCATCTTGTTAAATCGTATTAAAGAACATCATGGACCGGTCATTTTGGCTGGGGATTTTAACGCGTGGAGTCGGCAACGTTTGAATCTTTTATATCATCTGATTCGTTCTATAGGATTAAAACCGGTTAATTTTTCTATCGATATTCGAAAAACATTTATGGGAAGACCGTTAGATTTTATTTTTTATCGAGGATTACAACTTGATGCAGCTGAAATTATTAGTACAACTGCATCCGATCATAATCCTCTATTAGTGAATTTTAGATTGGGTTTGCATTAGCAAGATTGATGGTTAAAATATCGCCTTCTTTTACTCGCGAATTTTTTAACTTATTCCACTCAAGTATATCGGTAATTTTTACACGATAGTTTTGTGCGATTGAGTAAAGATTATCACCAGCTTTAACAAGATAGGTAATTTTTTTACTGCTATTACCATTTTTACCTAAAATAGAATTAACTGTTCTATTATTTGTTGAACTATACTTGATTGTTGAAGATTTCACTTCAAATGGCATTGTGGCATGCGGTACGTCTTGTAATAGTTCAGTTATTTCATTTGCAACCAAATTCTCTGCTTGTAATTTTTTAAATAGATCTTCAGCATGAACATAAGGAACAAGTAAATGGAAAGGACCATTTACCGTTTGTTGTACATACCCAGCATTATATGTCATTAAATCATTGAGTGATAACCCAGTATATTGGGCAATTTTAGCCAATGAAATATTTTTAGACATATCGATTCGCACTAAAGAGTTTTCATAATTACAATCGGGTAATTTAATACCATATTGTTGATTATTTTTTACAATATCAATGATGGCTAAAATCTTAGGCACATAGTGCATGGTTTCACTAGGTAAATCTAAAGACCAATAATTGATTGGTAAACCTTTAGCTTGATTTTTTTCAATTGCTTTTCTAACTCGACCTTCACCCGCATTATAAGCAGCAAGAGTTAATAACCAATCGCCATTAAATTTGCTATTAAGGTTTTGTAATAGTGATATCGCTGAATTAGTTGATGCAATCAAATCACGGCGACCATCAAAGTAATTGCTTTGCTTTAATCCATATTCTTTGGCTGTAATCGGTACAAATTGCCATAATCCCGCAGCTTGAGCAGGGGATGTTGCCATTGGATCGTATGAACTTTCAATTAAAGGAATTAATGCCAACTCAACCGGTAGATTATTTTTACGTAACTGGTTGATAATATAGTATACATAAGGTTCAGAACGTAGTGCGATAGTTTCAAATCCTTGCGGATTTCGTAATAGACGTTCTCTTTCGGCTTTAATTCGACTATTTTCTGGCACATTAACATTAATTTGCGCTAACATAAATTGCCAAGGATTTTGAGTCACTGATGAGTAATTTACACCACCACTTTTGATACTCGTTGTCATTATTGATTTAGAGTTGTGCTTTTTATAAGTGCTATTATAGCGAGCTCCGTGATTTTGACATGCACCTAAAAAAGAACATAACACAGTAAAAATTATTAACTTTTTCATTAGTTTACAAGTTTTAACATGAATTTAAGTTGAGTATTATACCTAAAAATTGTCTTTTTGGCTCCTAAAAAAAGTAAACAATTCTAACTCATTGTTAAAATTGAATTTACTTTGTAAGTTTTTTTCATTACATCTCAAAAATAAATTAATTTGTCTTTCATTCAACAATGTTGAAGGTAAAGTTATTGTTTTATTTGAAATATAATTTAAATATTGCGTAATATTTTCGTCTTCCGGTACCATGTGTTTGGCAAATTTTAAATTCGATAAAGTATACTCATGACCTGCACAAATTAATGTGTTATCCGGTAACTTTTTTAATTTATTGAGTGAATCTAACATTTGCTGATAATGCTGCTCGAAAACTCGTCCACATCCGGCCGAAAATAACGTATCACCACAAAAAAGATAAGGCGCACAGTAATAGGCTAAATGCCCTAAAGTATGGCCTGGTACTTTTAATATATCAAATTTAAAATCAGCAATGGTAATTGTGTGCTTATTAGATAGTGATGTTAAAGGTAAATTAATTTCACTTGGCCCATAAATGGCTATATCAGCATAATAGTCTTGCAGTAATTTAACACCACCAAGGTGATCAATATGGTGATGGGTGAGTAAAATTGCAAGAGGGGAGAGTTGGTGCTGGTTTAGATAGTTAATAACAGGTTTGCCATCACCCGGATCAACTATAATCACTTGCCTATGGGCATTTTCAAGCAACCAGATATAGTTATCTGCTAATGCCGGAATAATATGCAATTGAAACATTTGACCTAACTCCTTTCAACAAAATTGATTAAATATTATCACTATATTTTTAGTTAAATAACACTTAGTCACCAGCAGATTGTTCAAATAGTGTGTCATGCATAGTTGGATTTTCAGCCATAGTTTTTGCAATCACATCACAACGTTCATTTTCAACATGCCCAGCATGACCTTTTACCCAAATCCATTCAATTTTATGCGTTTGAACAAGTGAATCTAGTCGAGTCCAAAGATCTACATTTTTTACTGGTTTTTTATTAGCTGTTTTCCAACCATTTTTTTTCCAAGTATGGATCCAGTTTAAAATGCCGTTACGCAAATATTGACTGTCTGAATATAATTCTATTAAACAAGGTTGTTTTAGCTCTTCTAAGGCAACAATTGCTGCAAGTAATTCCATACGGTTATTTGTTGTTTTATAAAAACCTTTTGATAGGGTTTTTTCTGTTTGTTTATATTTTAAAATTGCGGCATAACCACCAGGGCCAGGGTTGCCTAAGCAAGAACCATCAGTATAAATTTCTATTTTTTTGAGCATGTTAATAATCTTTTTAAAATGATATTAATTGTTATCTATCTGCTAAAGATAAAGCAAAAATGAGTGTTTGTTACTATAAATGGTTTAACCACCTAAAACTATTGGGTATCAACATTAGAAGCGTTTAGTGCTAAACTATACCATTATTTTGATCATTCCCCAATTACTGATAAACAAAAAGAGAATAACGTGATAACTAATTGTAATCGCCAAATTGTATTAGATACAGAAACCACTGGTATGAATCAAGAAGGCAATAACCATTATGAAGGACATAAGATTATTGAAATTGGTGCCGTTGAAATTGTTAATCGACGATTAACAGGTAATCATTTTCATGTCTATATTAATCCCGAACGTTTAATCGATGAAGAAGCCTTCAAAGTTCATGGTATTAGTGATGAATTTGTAAAAGACAAACCTATATTTAAAAATATTGCTCATGATTTTATCAAGTTTATAGATGGTGCTGAGTTAGTTATTCATAATGCTTCGTTTGATGTTGGCTTTATGGATTACGAATTTCGCCTTTGTGGTTTAAATTTCAAAACAGCAGAACATTGTATTATTACCGATACCTTAGCTATGGCAAGACGTTTGTTTCCGGGAAAACGTAATAATTTAGATGTGCTTTGTGAACGTTATCAGATTGATAATTCTCATCGAACACTGCACGGAGCTTTACTTGATGCCGAGATTTTAGCAGAAGTCTATCTTGCAATGACAGGGGGGCAAACCACCTTGTCATTTAGTAGTGATGATCATCTTTCATCTTCTACTGATGCTAATGCTGTTAAGAAAATAGATCGTAATGGTAATCGTTTAAAAGTGATTAAAGCGTCTGATGATGAGCTTGGCCAACATAAAGCTATTTTAGAAAAAATTGACAAAAAAAGTGGTGGGGCGTTATGGAACTCGCAATAATGATGGTTTTATATGCAATTAAACATTAATTTGCAAATTATTATTGACGAAAATGAAATTTATCTTTAACATCACGCCTACTTTAATGTTGTAGCATTAAAGACAGCTAAAAAGCGGAGCGGTAGTTCAGTTGGTTAGAATACCTGCCTGTCACGCAGGGGGTCGCGGGTTCGAGCCCCGTCCGTTCCGCCAATTCAATCTTGTTTTGGTCCTTATTTATTATCTGATTATACTATATCTACTTATTATCCATTCTATTAATCAATATTAAGTCGAAATAGAGCTATATTTCAATGTTAAAAAAATGGTTATTTATCATCGGTGGTGGAATTACTTTTGCGTTAGGGACAGTTGGAATTTTTGTTCCTCTTCTGCCAACAGTACCTTTTTATTTATTAACAGCTTATCTATGGCTTAATAGTTCTGAGCGTCTTTATCACTATTTTACTAAAAGTCGTTATTATCAAATTTATATCAAAAAGATGCTTATTGAAAAGCAAGTCACTAAATCAAGCCTACTCAAAATGTTAATAATGGTATTTATCGTTTTGCTCATACCATTTATTATTTTTAATTCATTACATGTCAGAATTATCTTAGCGATAGTCTTTTTAGCTCACCTTGTTTTTGGTTATTATTATTTTAAGAAGAAGTAATAGCTAAGCTGAGTGTTTACAAAAAGCAAATAAATTACAGGGCAAGTTACCCTGTAACAATATATAAATTAATGGTTATTTTTGCAGGCTCTTTTTAATTTCGATTGCTAATAAAGGATTCCACATAGCACCTGTAGCACTCATTACTGCATCAGCTCCAACGTTTAACAACTCATTATAATGTTCACTATTGCTAACCCCACCAACGCCAATGATGCTAAATTTTAAATCCATCTGTTTACGATATTTAGCTAAACGACTCACCATATCTAAACCAGCCCAACGAATCGCATCACCACATATTCCACCTTCTTTTCGATTATCACCTAAAGCAGGATGCCCTTTGGCATCAACCGGTTTAGCTGATAGCGTGTTAATTGTACTTAAACCGTCGATAATAGAACCAATACGCGTTAATAAAGAAATAATTCTTTCATCATCAGGGAAGTAGGCTAATTTTAAAATAAGTGGGCGATCTGGTACTGCTGTTTTAATTTCATTAACGATACGCTCAACTCTATCAACATCAAAGCACAATAATTTACTAGCCCCTTCATTTGGGCAACTTAAGTTTGCTTCAAGTATTGGTGCATTGGTTTCTCTTACTAGTTTTGCAGCTAAAGCATAATCTTTTTCGATTTCACCTTGGCCTTGTGTACCTTGAAAACTACCAATAACGCATTGACCTTGTCCCGCTGAATTTACCGCATCAGCCATGTCAGGTTGCCAAATATCTGGTGCAAAAGAGGGCACACCAAAGGAGTTTGTAATCGATAAAGGTTGTTGATAATTAGTATCAGCTAAAACAGTATCAAGATTGCTTGATAATTTTCCTTTAGGATGTACAGATAAAACATTTGGTAGAGGATGGCATTTATGGAATTTTGTTCTGACCGTTTTATATACACATAAATCGAATCCATAAGCAAAAGCGGCTTTAATATAGTTAGCATTTAATAAAGGTCCAGCAGGCTGACCAAAAGGTAGATTAACATTAACATTTAAAAATTTAGTTTGTTTAGTCGGCACTTGTTCTGCTTTGTCTAATTCAGCAAAAAGTCCAAAAGGTCCTTGAGCATAATTATCTTCATAACTGATGTTCGGATTATAAAAAGGGATTAAGGCGGTCATATCAGCTCCTATTTATGTGTTTTCTTAAAATCAATTTGGTTTATAATGGTTGAGGAAAATAAATTTGAGAGATGCTTAAAATAAAAAATCCTCCATAAAGGAGGATTAATAATTGTAAATAAAAAAGAATGAAGATTTAGTTTTTCGTTCTGTTTGGGTATCTGGACCACTAACATTTATACATTCCTTTTTATATGAGTTGTTCGGCATTGTAGCTGAATTAAAATAAAGCACAAGCCAAAAATAAGAAAAAATATCTAAGTAAATGAAATAGTTATAGTGTTTTTTTTGAGACAAATAATTAAATTACATACACTACGCTAACTATTTAACTGTCAAAAAAAAGCAATTTCTAATTATTCTGAATGGTAAGTTTTTATAATCCATTAATAAAATTGAATAATTTTTGTCGCAAAAATGATACTAACCTAACTGATCAGGCCATTGTAATTGGAGAACAGTTATCAGCAATGGTATTATTACCAGTAACAAATCAATTTAAGTAATTATTAGGTAACTAACGATGAGAAACGAAAATACTTTTAAACCATTTATTTTACCCAATGGTGTTGAATTAAAAAATCGCATAATGATGGCACCAATGACTACTTGTTCAGGTTTTCATGAAGGATCAGTAACGCATGATTTAATTGAATATTATCAAGCTAGATCGGGTGATATAGGCACTATTATTGTTGAATGTGGTTTTGTTGATGATAAAGGTTTGGCTTTTCCTGGTGCTATTGGTTTAGATAGTGACGATAAAATTGAAGGATTAGCCAAAATAGCTGAGGCGATCAAATCCAAAGGATCGAAAGCTATTATACAGGTTTATCATGGCGGTCGAATGGTCGAACCTAAATTAATCGGTGGTCAGCTTCCTGTCGGTCCGAGTGCCGTTGCCGCGCCAAGACCTGGTGCTGCAACCCCAATTGAATTAACAGGTGATGAAGTTGAGCATATGATTGATAAGTTTGGTCAAGCTGTGCGGCGTGCTATTCAGGCTGGATTTGATGGTGTAGAAATCCATGGTGCTAATACTTATTTAATACAACAGTTTTATTCACCTAATTCAAATCAACGAAATGATAAATGGGGTGGAAGCCGTGATAATCGAACAAGATTTCCTTTAGCCATTTTAGATATTACTCATAGCATGGTTAAACAATACGCAAATTCTAATTTCATTATTGGTTATCGTTTTTCACCTGAAGAATTAGAAGTTCCTGGCATTCGTTTTGATGACACGATGTATCTACTTGAGAAATTGGCTGAAAAAGGATTGGATTACATTCATTTTTCAATGGGAGCAATTCTTAGACCGTCTATTGTCGATACCCAAGATCCTACACCATTAATTCGAAAATATGTTGCAATGCGTTCTGAAACATTAGCAAAAATTCCTGTTGTAGGTGTGGGAAACGTAGTAAATCAAACCGATGTCGATGCCGCGTTAGAAAACGGTTATGATTTAGTTGCAGTTGGACGAGCTTGTATTGCATATCCTGATTGGGTAAGCAGAATTGAAAAAGGTGAAAAACTTGAGCTAGTTATCAACAGTGATAAGCGAGAAGCGCTTAAGATTCCAGAGCCTTTATGGCATTTCTCTTTGGTTGAAAGTTTAATTCGAGATGTTAATTTAAGTGTAAAAAAATTTAAACCCGGTGATTACCAAGAGAAAGTTAACGATGAATCATATGAATTTGTCATTAATGTAGAATTGGCCAAAGATTTTATCAAAGACATGCAATTAGTTAATGCTAATGAGTTTGATAATGAAGTTTTAACTCATTTTTCCGAAATTAAACATCGTATCATTGAAGCCAATAGTCCTTTTGTCGATGCTATTTCTGGCGCAACATCGCAATGTGAAGCATTTAAAAAAGCGGTAACCAAAGCTATGGCTAAATCCAATAAAGCTGCGATAGTGGCTGAAGGCGGTGATCCAAATGATAAAGCTTATGATATTGTTGTCGTTGGTAGTGGTGGAGCAGGACTTGCAGCAGCTATTCGAGCTCATGATTTAGGCGCAAATGTTGTGATTGTTGAAAAAATGTCTGTTATTGGTGGTAATACCAATAAAGCTTCAGCCGGAATGAATGCGGCAGAAACTAAGTTCCAAAAACTAAAAGGTATTGTCGATAGTAAAGAACTTTTTTATAAAGAGACGATGATTGGCGGTAAAAATAAAAATAACCCAGAATTATTGCACTATTTTGTTGAAAATGCACCTGAAGCTATTGATTGGTTGGATAATAATGGTATTGAACTTAGTGGTATTACAACAACTGGTGGCATGAGTGTTGATCGTACCCATCGACCTGAGAGTGGGGCAGCTGTAGGAGGATTTTTGATTAGTGGTTTAGTTAAGAACATTAACAAACGAGGCATTGAAGTTTTATTAGACACGAATGTAACTGAGATTATTACCGAAAATAATAAAGTGAAGGGTATTAAAGCGGTTGATGACGATGGAACTATTCAAACCATAAAAGCTAAAGCGGTAATAATTGCAACGGGTGGCTTTAGTGCAAATCGTGAAATGGTCGAAAAATATCGTCCAGATCTTAAAGGATTTGTGACAACTAACCATAAAGGTGCTACCGGTTCAGGAATTATGATTTTAGAAAAACTTGGTGCAGGGACAGTGGATATGAAAGAAATCCAAATTCATCCAACTGTTGAACAAACAACATCTTATCTTATTTCAGAATCTATTCGAGGTGGCGGTGCAATTTTAGTATCACAAAATGGTGAGCGTTTTGTTAATGAATTGGATACACGAGATAAAGTGTCTGCCGAGATCATCAATTTGCCTCAACACTATGCTTATATTTTATTTGATCAAAAAGTGCGTGATGAAAACAAGTCTGTTGAAGAATATGTATCGCATGATTTGGTTATTCAAGCTAGCACCATTAATGAATTAGCTCAAAAATTATCAATTAATGTTGATTCATTAACTAAAACCATTGAACGTTATAATCAATTTGTTTCAAATCAACACGATGAAGATTTTGGACGAACAACAGGTATGCGTCATCCTATTAATACTGCGCCATTTTATGCAATAAAAATTGCACCCGGTGTACATCATACCATGGGGGGCGTAACGATAAATACCCAAACGCAGGTATTAGATGTCGAACATCACGTTATCGAAGGTGTATTTGCTGCTGGTGAGGTTGTTGGTGGCGTACACGGAGCGAATCGAATAGGTGGAAATGCTGTTGCTGATATTATCATATTTGGTATGCAAGCTGGAAAAATAGCAACAGATTATATTCATTAGTGATTGTTTTTATACTTAGGGTATATTTAGCATGGTTAATTCAAGCTATGAATATGTGCAAAATTTATTAGGAACAAGAGTTTCATTAATACTCTGTGAACCTAATGAAATCGTTGCTTATAAAATATTTGAGTTAATAAAAATGCTAGAAAGTAAGTTAACCGTTAATCGCTCTATATCTGAGGTGATGTCTATTAATTTGGCTGCGGGTCAACAACCTGTTAAAGTGAGTCATAGTATTTTTTCCTTAATTGCACAAGCTAAAGATGTCAGTTTAATGCCTGGTAGCTGTTTTAATGTCGCTATTGGGCCATTAGTTAAGTTATGGAAAATAGGATTTAATGGCAGATTTCCACCCAGCCAACAACAAATTGACGAAAAACGCTTATTAATCGATCCACAAGATATTGAACTCAATGTTGAAGATCAAACAGTTTTTTTGAAAAAAAAAGGCATGGAAATCGATATGGGCGCTATCGCAAAAGGCTATATTGCCGATATTGTAAAAGCCATTTTGCTACAAAATGGAATCAATCAAGCGATTATCAATTTAGGCGGCAATGTTGTGGCATTAAATCAATCACCAGCAAATGCCGAGGGTTTTTGGCATATAGGATTAAGAAAACCTTTCTCTAACAATGATGAATTAGTCGGTTTTCTGAAAGTAATAAACAAATCTGTTGTAACCTCAGGTATATATGAACGCTATTTTGTACACAAAGATACTCTCTATCATCATATTCTGGATTCTTCAACGGGGTATCCTTTGAATAACGAATTAGAAAGTATCACAATCATTTCTGATACGTCCCTTGAAGGGGATTTATTTTCAACGCTTTTATATGGATTAGGCTATGAGCGTGCTAATGAATATTTACAAAAACACCGCAATTTATCAGCAATTTTTTTATTAAAAAATAAAACGATAAAGTTAGCTAATCCCCATAATTTTGCTTTCGAACTAACGAATCATCAATATGTAATGCGTTAATGCCTTAATTGAAATGATTATTGAATGCTGAATTTAATGTTTATTAAGAATTAGATCATGAAATTTTAAAATTAAAAAAGGAAAAATCCCATGAATACAATAAATAAGCCGCCAGTAAAATGGTTACCTTTGATAATTATTGCTGCGCTATCAGCAGTATTATGGTTATTGGTATCCCCCCCGCAAGGTATTAGTATAGAAGGGTGGCGAACAAGTATTATTTTTGTCGCAACCATTGCCTGTATTGTTGCTGAAATTATGCCTATTGGTGCCATTGGTTTATTGGCCATTACGGTTTTTGCAGTATTAAGACCTTCAGGGGCTATGTCTGCGGCAGAATCGATAAAAATATCGTTAAGTGAATTAAATAGTAGCCTAATTTGGCTTATTGTTATTGCTTTTATGATTGCGCGTGGATTTATTAAAACTGGACTGAGTAGACGCATTGCTTACTATCTTGTTAAAATTTTAGGTAAAAATACACTTGGTTTAGCGTATGGTTTATCGGTAACAGATATGGCTTTAGCGCCGGCTATTCCAAGTACGACGGCTAGAGCAGGAGGCGTTATATATCCAATAGCTGAAGCACTGGCAATTAATTTTAATTCTAACCCAAAAGATGAATCAAGAAACCGCATTGGTACTTTTTTGATGTTAACTATTAGCCATGTTAACGACATCACTTCTGCTATGTTTTTAACAGCTTTTACGGGAAATTTGTTGGCAGCTAAATTAGTGACAACGTCACTAGGTATCACTTTAGGATGGGGACAATGGTTTGTAGCAGCGATTGTACCTTGTTTAGTTTCGTTTATTGTTATTCCATTAGTTATCTATTTTTTAACTAACCCTGAACTGAAAAAAACGCCAGAAGCGCCAACCTTAGCTGTTGAAGAACTAAAAAAAATGGGTGCGGTTTCAAAAAAAGAAATTATCATGGGCTGTACTGTTATATTACTATTATGCCTTTGGATTTTTGGCAGTAATTTTGGTATTGATTCAACAACGACTGCATTTATCGGCTTGTCTATTTTGATTTTATCCGGTGTACTTAGTTGGGATGATATAAAAGGAGAGAAAGCAGCATGGGATACTTTAATTTGGTTTGCGGCATTATTGATGATGGCCGGCCAAGTTAATAAACTTGGTGTAACTAAGTGGTTAGGTGACACCATTGGTAATGCAGTAAAAGGGCATTTAGGTGATAGTAGCTGGGTATTTGTGATAATCATTTTATGTGTGGCTTATGTTTATTTACACTACTTTTTTGCAAGTGGAAATGCACATATTGCAGCCTTATTCCCTGTTTTTCTATCGGTTGCTATTGCACTGGGCGTACCACAAATGATAGCTATTTTTGCTCTTGTGATTTGTACTAATTACTTTGGTTCAATCACACAATTTGCAAATGCTAGAAATCCATTACTCTTTGCTGAAGGTTTTGTCCCAGTAAAAACATGGTGGAAAGTTGGCTTTATATGTAGTGTTGTGAATTTAATTATTGTCTTTACCATTGGTATTTTATGGTGGAAGATAATTGGATTAGGTTAATCACGTTATATTGTTACCGCCAGTCATATCTGGCGGTAAGTAACAGGGTTTATTTTTTAAAACGTTTCAATAGATAAATGCCAATCATTAACCGATTTCCAATATTTTTGCTCTTGTTCTAAATCAAGTAATATAAGCTTATTATTTTCAATGAATTGTTGATCAACTTCTAAGATGATATGGGTTAGCTTATCTTTTATAAGCTTTAAACGAAAAGCCTCTACATTAAGATCATTATTGCGTTGATTATTAATTAGAATCGAAAGTCTTAAAATTTGTAACAGTGATACAATATGTTTATATTCAAAAAGGCTAAAATAAGGTAAATCATCAATATTAATTGACTTTCTGTGGTAGCGCACCAGCGTTGATAATAGTAATTGCTGTTCTTCATTAAATCCAGGTAGATTGCTATTTTGCAGTATATAACTTGAATGTTTATGGATCGAAGAGAAATTAATTTTTAATCCCACTTCGTGCAACTGTGCCGCCCAATATAAAATTGCTTCAACATTGGTAGGTATAGTCATTAAGGCTTGCTTTTTCCATTGTGAAAACAGATGTTTTGACGTTTTTACAATTTGTTTTGCATGACGCTCATCAATATTATAATGTTGCGATAGTGATTCTGCTGTCGTTTCTCTAATATCACGATAATTGGGGCCATCAATTAGCTCATATAAAACACCTTCACGTAGTGCAAAAGGACAATAGTGCAATGCTTGTAATTCTAGCGCATCAAAAATACCGCTAAATATTGCTAAACCACTGACAAACACTTTTTTTCGTTCATCTGAAAGGGAAGGAAAATCGATATCTTGAAAAGATTTAAATTCTAGGACATAGCTAACTAAGTCGTCCAAACGTTTTGGTGTGATAATTCCGTCGCTAACACCAATATCAAGTAATATTTTATATATGCTTTTAATTGTACCTGATGTACCAAAAGCGACACTGATATTTTGTTTTTTTATCGTATTTATAATATTTTCAATTTGCTGCGTTGCTGCGAGTTTTGCTCGTTGAAATGAAGTTTTATCAATTATCTTATCTGGAAAAAATTGTTTAGTATAAGTAACACATCCCATAGGACGACTGGCTACTATCGAGGGTTTTAGATCATTGCCTTTACCAATAGCGATCTCTGTCGATCCTCCACCAATATCAATAACAAATTTAGTATCATATTCAGAGGTAGATTCAGAGCTCATGGCGCCTAAATAAATCAAACGCGCTTCTTCTTGACCAGAGATAATTTCAACAGGATAGGGTAAAACTTTGGCTGCCGCAGTTAAAAACTTTTGTCTATTTTTAGCAATACGTAACGTATGTGTGGCAACAATTCTCACGTTTTCAACGGGAAAACCATTTAACCGTTCTGCAAATAAAGCAAGGCATTCCACACCACGACTAATACTTGATTCACTTAGCTCATTTTTATCATTTAAGCCTGTCGCTAAATGAATATTTTTTTTATTTTTATAAATAATTTGAGTAGCACCATCAATACAGCGCGCAATAACCATATGAAAACTATTTGACCCCAGGTCAAGAACCGCATATTCATTGAATTTATTCACTGTTTGAATTCCTTATTCATGTGTTTCTAATTGTTTTAAATAATCATAAATTGCATGTTGAGCTCTAATTTTTTTCTTATTGCCTCGTTGTACATAATTATTCATATTATCTTTATCAATTACACGGGCTTTAACATTATCATTACATTGAATATTAAAAATATCGTGGATAGTTGATCTTAAAATCGGATCGAAAATTTTAACGCCGACTTCTATACGGTTATCCAGATTTCTTGGCATCCAGTCAGCAGAAGAGATGAATGTATCTTTTTTACCCTCATTTTCAAAGATATAAACCCGAGCATGTTCTAAAAACTGATCCACAATACTTGTTACATAAATATTTTCACTGAGATTTGCAATTTGTGGAACTAAAACGCAAGTTCCACGTACGATCATCCTAATTTTGACTCCCGCACATGAAGCACGGTAAAGTGCATCGATCATCTCTTTATCGGTTATTGCATTAAGTTTTAGATAAATAGCAGCATTTTTTCCTGATTTTGCATGATTGATTTCTCGTTCAATAAATTCATGGAATCGCAAGCGTGTGTTTTGAGGCGAAACAAGCAGATAATTGAAAGAGACGGGTTTAAATGGATTTTCAATAAAATTGAAAACTTTTCTCACTTCATCTGTTATAGCGGGATCGGCGGTAAGTAGTGAAAAATCAGTATAAATTCTAGCCGTTCTTTCATTAAAATTACCAGAGCCAATATGGGCATATCGAACAATTTCGTCATTTTCTTTACGATCAATTAAAAATAATTTCGCATGAATTTTTAATTTTGGTTGTGAATAAATAACTTTAATTCCACTACTAATTAATCTTTTAGCCCATTTAATGTTTGCTTCTTCATCAAAACGTGCTTGTAACTCAACGACTACTGTGACTTTCTTACCGTTGTTAGCTGCATTAATTGCTGCATGAATAAAACGAGAATCTTTCGCTACGCGATAAATATTCATTCGAATATGTGTTACTGCTGGATCAAAAGAAGCTTGACGCATAATTTCAAGTACATGACCAAATGAATAATAAGGGTAGTAAAGTAGAACATCGCGGTCTTTGATAGCAGCAAAAGCATTTCTGAATTTTTTAAATCGATTATATGCAAGGCTTGGCAATCGTTTATTCAACAAATTTTTTACGCCAAGATCTGGAAATTTGACTAAATCCTTAAAATTAGGGTAACGTCCACCAGGCATTGCATCTTGTTCAGTTAATCTTAATTTATTTATCAATAATTCAAATAGTGCTTTAGGCATGTCTTTTTGATAAGTAAATCGCACTGGTTGAGCGGTTAAACGTTGCTTTAATCCTTGTGACATGAGTTCAAGTAAGCTATCTAATTCAGTATTCAATTCATACTCGGCATCACGATTAATATTGATTGAGTAAGCATTAAGTTCCTTGGCATCAAAAAATACTTTAAAAATTTCGGATAAGCAATAACGCAAAATGTTATCTAAAAATATGATTGATTTATTTTTGGTTGAAACTTCGGACGGAAGTAAGACAAAACGTGACACATTGTCTGTCGGTAATTCGAGTAACGCATAACTTATGCTAGTTTCACAAATAATTTCAACAGCTAAATAAGCATGATCGTCTTTTAAAAATTGAATTAATTCAGTATGACTATCTAACAAAATTGGCGTAATGTACTGACGTAAATTCTGTTTATAATAATTTTTTATCCAATTTTCTTGATATGAGGTTAATTGCCTTTCATTAATCAAAAAGATCTGATTTCTTGCCATTTCAAGTAATAATTCATTATAGAGCTGATCGAACTGTTGTTCTAATTGAATCACTTTTTGATTAACTTGTCGTAACAACTGTTTTGCGTTGGATGAGGTTTGGGCTTGTTCTTGTTCAATTAACACATATTTTTTTAAATTAGCAAATTGTACTTTATAAAATTCATCAAGATTACTCGAATATATGCCTAAAAATCGAATTCTTTCAATCAGGGGATTGTTTTTATCCGCTGCTTCTTGTAAGACTCGTTGATTAAAGGATAACCAACTTAGTTCTTTAGGTGTATATACTTTCTCTTCTGGCATTTTTTATCTCTTACAATTTATTAATTTTAATGATAACAGGATAACTTAAGATAAAAAAAAAGCTAGCATCTAGCTAGCTTTTTATAATTAAGTTGATAACCTTTAAGTGGATTAAATACGATGTACAGAAGTCGTATTAGTTGTTCCACTTGGTACCAATGCACCTGATACCATGACAATAGTATCACCTTGTTGTAAACCGCAAACTTTTACCGCCATTTCTTTACCTAAACGGTAGAAATCATCAGTAGAATTAATTGTATCAATTAAAATTGGCTCAACACCTTTCGATAGGGCTAATTGATTTACTGTTTTTTGGCTAGAAGACAGTGCTAAAATACGTGCTCTAGGGAAATAATGACGAACTTCACGTGCTGATTTACCACTACGTGTTGCCACAACGATTAATGGTACATTTAGACGCTCTGCAATTTCAACCGCACCACAACATACAGCTGCTGTAATACGTAATTTTTCTTCTTTAGCAGTTAATTCTAACGAAGCAGGAATCGTGCCATCGGTACGTTTACAAATAGTTGCCATGACGTTGACGGTTTCTAATGGGTATTTACCTTTAGCACTTTCACCAGATAGCATTACCGCATCAGTTCCATCAATAATTGCATTTGCGACATCACCCGCTTCAGCACGAGTAGGGCGAGGATTTTTGATCATTGAATCAAGCATTTGTGTCGCAGTAATTACAGGCTTTGATGCTCTATTACATTTTTTAATCATCATTTTTTGGGCGAAAATAACTTCTTCAACAGCGATTTCAACACCTAAGTCACCACGAGCAACCATGATACCATCGGAAGCTTCTAAAATTTCATCAAAATTATCTAACCCTTCTTGGTTTTCAATTTTAGAGATAATTTTAATATCTTCTCCACCATGAGTTTTTAAGTGAGCTCTAATATCTTCTACATCAGAACGCTTACGAATGAATGAAGCTGCAATAAAGTCAACACCTTGCTCACAACCAAAAATAAGGTCATTTTTGTCTTTTTCGGCTAGAGCAGGTAATTTAATAGAAACGCCTGGTAAATTAATACCTTTGTTTTCACCTAAATCACCATTATTCAAAACAGTACAAATAACTTCGTTTCCTTTAATTTCTTTTACATCCATGGCAATTAAGCCATCATCGACTAAAACGCGATTACCTGGTTTTAAGTCATGTGCAAAGCCTTTATAAGTTACGGCTACGCGCTCTGCATTACCAATGACGGTTTCATCAGTGGTGAAGGTAAAAGTTTGACCCGCCACAAGTGAAACATCATTACCACCTTCTAATTTAATGGTACGAATTTCTGGACCTTTGGTATCTAGCATGATAGCGGCTTTTAAACCTGTTTCTTGCATTACTTCTCGTAAATTTTTGATTCGATTACCATGCTCTTCATAATCACCATGAGAGAAGTTTAAACGCATAACATTCATGCCTGCTTTTAATAATTTTGCTAACATCTCTTTTGATTCAGATTTAGGACCAATGGTGCAAACAATTTTTGTCTTTTTCATAATATTATCTACTAGTTGTTAAGGTTGAAGTTAAAATTTTAAATAAACTGTTTTTAAACAAAAAAAAATCAATGTCAGTACATTGATGGGAATGATAGGTAAAGGGAAATGGGTAACTGCAATATGGTTACTCAATTTAAATAAATTATTTGAAGAATTGATTATTTTCATCAAAGTGTGACCCTTAAAAAACTGTGGTCATTATATTCTTAACTATCGTTAAAATAAAGCTTTTTATCGTGATATGTGTCTTATCTTTGTACAACTTAGTTACCTTAAAACATCAGGTAAAATTAAATAGGTCAAGTGTTTTAAGGTAAACTAAAGGGGTTGTGTCACATCAATTCTTTGACTTGATAGATAAGTTCGTTATCTTTATTTTTCAAAATAAGTTGATTATTTGTCAATTCAACTTTTGCACCATTAGTAATTAGTTGATCTATCACAATATCCAACTTATCTAGTTGGTCATCATTACAAAGCATTTTTGTCATAGCAACGCCAACACCTTTAATTTCATCATTTTTTAACGTAACCTGACCAGAAAATTGGTTGCACATTTTCCCTGTTATCGTCATCTTTTCACCAAACTCTAAGTCGGCTTGTTTATCTAAAGCAACATCTTGACCATTAGCTTTAATCAACACAAAATGATGATGCATTAAATCTGTATCTTTAATTTTGCCTGACTCCCCACATCCAGATAAAGTAAACAAAGCTGTGAGCAAAGAGAGATAGCCAATCGTTTTTTTCATACCAACTCCTAATAATAAGTAAATTTTGCTATAATGACACAATTATAATTGTTTACTAATATACTTGACACTTTATGTTATCTCAACAACAATTCAAACTTCTAGAATCAACGACTCTAAGTGATAAACAAAAAATAATAAAACTGTCACGCACCAAAGCTGATTCATTAAAAATTGATGCTGCTATTTTGCAAGCTGTTGATCATTACCAAACTAAATTGCAATCTTTGCCCAAGCAAATTAGTTATCCTCAACATTTACCTGTTGTTGAAAAAAAACAGGCAATTTATCAAGCTATAAAAAATCATCAAGTTGTAATTATTGCAGGTGAAACAGGATCAGGTAAAACCACACAAATTCCAAAAATTTGCTTAGAGCTTGGTTTAGGTGTCAAGGGGTTTATTGGACATACTCAACCTAGACGATTAGCTGCTCGTTCAGTTGCTAATCGTATTGCGGAAGAGTTAAACACTGAAATAGGGCAATTAGTCGGCTATAAAGTTAGATTCTCAGATCATGTTAGTGATAATACTTTAATCAAATTAATGACTGATGGTATTTTGCTGGCCGAAATACAACAAGATAAATTACTATTAAACTATGACACCATTATTATTGATGAAGCACATGAACGCAGTTTAAATATCGATTTTATTCTTGGCTATTTAAAACAATTATTACCTAAACGCCCTGACTTAAAAGTCATTATTACTTCTGCAACGATAGATGTTGAGCGATTTTCTCAGCATTTTAATTGTGCACCAATTATTGAAGTATCAGGAAGAACATATCCTGTTGAGGTGAGATATCGTCCTCAAGTAGCAAGTCGTGATTCAGATAATGACAACGAAAGTAGTAGTGATTTTCAACCTATCGTTGATGCAATTGATGAGCTGTCTGCTGAAAGTCATGGCGATATTTTGGTGTTTTTAACAGGTGAACGTGAGATTCGTGATCTTGCCGATACGTTAAATAAACTTAATTTACGTCATACTGATATATTACCGTTGTATGCTAGGTTATCTGCTTCTGAACAAAATCGTATTTTCCAATCGCATACTAAGCGACGCATTATTCTTTCAACCAATGTGGCTGAAACATCATTAACTTTACCTGGAATTAAGTATGTTATCGATCCGGGTTTAGCAAGAATAAGCCGTTATAGTTATAGAACTAAAGTTCAACGCTTACCTATCGAGCCGATTTCGCAAGCATCCGCTAATCAACGAAAAGGGCGTTGTGGTCGTACCTCTGATGGGATATGTATTCGTTTATATGATGAACAAGATTTTTTATCACGCCCAGAATTTACCGAACCAGAAATTTTGCGTACTAATCTGGCCTCTGTTATTTTGCAAATGACGTCCTTAGGATTGGGTGATATCGCTGCCTTTCCATTTGTTCAAGCACCGGACTCTAAATATATTCGTGATGGGATTCGATTATTAGAGGAACTCGGTGCAATCGAGGCTCATCATCATCAATATCGTTTGACCGAAATAGGAAAAATGTTGGCACAACTGCCAATTGATCCAAGATTAGCAAGAATGTTGGTTGAAGCAAGACGATTTGGTTGCATTAAAGAAATAATGATTATTACTGCTGCCTTATCTATTCAAGATCCGAGAGAGCGACCTTTAGATAAACAGCAAGCGTCCGATGAGAAACATAGACGTTTTATCGATAAGCAATCGGATTTTATTTCTTTCATTAATTTATGGCATTATATTGATGAACAGCAAAATCAACTTTCAGGGAATCAATTTCGACGCTTGTGTCAAAAAGAGTATTTAAATTACCTTCGTATTCGAGAATGGCAAGATGTCTATACTCAAATTAGACAAACAATCAAGCAATTAGCTTTTCCAATAAATAGTCAACCTGCTGATTATCGTTCTGTACATCTAGCATTATTAAGCGGCTTACTATCACATATTGGTATGAAAGAACTGGAAAAGCACGAATATATAGGTGCTCGTAATATTAAATTTGCTTTGTTTCCTAATTCAACATTATTTAAAAATCAGCCTAAGTGGTGTATTGCAAGCGAACTTGTCGAAACCAGTCGTTTGTGGGGTAGGATAGTGGCAAAAATCGATGTTGAATGGATCGAGCCTTTAGCTAAACATTTGCTTAAGTATAGCTATAGTGAGCCTAGATGGTCGAAAAAACAAGGGGTTGCTATAGCTAATGAAAAGGCAACATTATTTGGTTTGCCAATTGTAATCAATAGAGTCATCAACTATAGCAAAATCGATCCTGATTTAAGCCGAACTTTATTTATTAGGCATGCACTGGTAGAAGGCGATTGGCAAACAAGTTATCGATTTTTTATACAAAACCAAAAGCTGATCAAAGAAGTCGAAGATTTAGAACATAAGTCACGTCGTCAAGATATTTTAATTGATGATCAAGAATTATTTGATTTTTATAATCATAGAATTGATCAATCTGTTATTTCGGCCAAGCATTTTGATTCATGGTGGAAACAAAAACAAAAGTCAGATCCGGATTTGCTGAATTTTGAAAAAAATATGTTGATCAATCATAGTGCTCAACAAGTTAACCTTAATGAGTTTCCTGATTTTTGGCAACAGGGCAACTTCAAATTACCATTAAGTTATCATTTTGATATTGGTAACAAACGTGACGGTGTCACAGTTAAAATTCCTATCGATGCACTTAATCAAATTAAAAATAGAGGATTTGAATGGCAAGTGCCAGGGTTTAGGAAAGAATTGGTTATAGCATTAATCAAGTCATTACCCAAATCACTACGTAAAAGTCTGGTTCCCGCACCAAATTATGCCGAAGCGTTCTTAAGTAGGGTCAGTTCAACTGACATTCCTTTGTTAGAAAGTTTACAAAATGAATTTAAAAAAATGACAGGTGTAACAATACTCAATGAAGACTGGCAGTTAAATCAAGTTCCTGATTATTTAAAAATGACTTTTGCTATTATTGATATCAATAATAAAGAATTAGCAACAGGTAAAGATTTGGTTCACCTTAAAGAACAACTTAAAGCACAAATACAGCATGCTCTATCGAATATAAATACTAAAAAAACTGATTCAATAGAAAAAAAGAATATTATCGATTGGAATTTTGGTTCACTACCCACTATTTATGAGGAACAACAAAAAAATTATACGATTAAAGCTTATCCTGCAATCATTGATAATCAGACATCGGTAAGTATAAATCTGGTTGATAGTTATGAAGAACAACAACGATTAAGTAAATTGGGACTAAGACGTTTATTGCTGTTAAATATTCCCTCACCAATAAAATATTTACATGAAAAATTACCCAATAAGTCTAAGTTAGGTCTTTATTTTAATTCGTTTGGCACTGTATTAAGTTTAATTGATGATTGTATTGCTTGTGCAATTGATGAGTTGATAGACAAAAATAATCAATTTGTCCAAAACCAAGAACAATACCAGCAATTATTGAATTATACCAAAGCTAATGTGAATGAATACGTTTATCATATTGCCAAGCAAGTTGAATCAATTTTAACTTTGCATTTTAGTATTAATAAAAAGCTAAAAGGGCGTGTTGATTTGTCTTTAGCTTTTGCACTATCAGATATAAAACAACAAATCGATGGGCTGGTTTATAAAGGATTTGTATCTAAAACAGGTTATAAAAAATTGTCTGATCTCTATCGCTATTTATCTGCAATCGAAAAACGTATCGAAAAATTAACAGTTAATCTAAATAAAGATAGGCAAGCCATGAACATTATTGAAGAAGTTAAAAATCAATATGAAAGTTGGCTAACTACTTTGCCTGAAAATCAAAGATTGCAAGATAATGTAACAGATATACGTTGGATGATTGAAGAGTTGAGAGTTAATCTCTTTGCTCAGCAGCTAGGTACACCGTACCCAATTTCTGCAAAACGAGTAAAGCAACAGATTGAATCAGTTAAATCGGAATTATAATTTTTTTAAGCAATTTTCCATAATATAACTTTTTATGGTGTTGAATTTAAATATGAGTGTTGTCAAATCTGATTCAAATTAAGGTAGGAATAGTTGAAAAAGTAGGGCGCCAATGCGCCCAATACTGTGATTATCGATAGAGATCGACAAATACTGTAATATTTGGTCCGTTAGCATCCTGAGCGATGCGAGCAATATGATAATATTTAGCGCCAGCATCAATGGCACGTTTACCCGCTTGATACGAGATTTCCTGATCGGTTGGATAATATCCTCTAAACTTCACGGTATCATATGCAACCATTTTCGCCGCAGTTGCATCATTAAGTTCTTGAATTTTACGTCCATCAGGAAGAGTGACAGTGTAACGACTTGCTCGTTGTGGTGTATTTGCTGTATCTGCGGTTGCCGCTTCTGTTGTTGATGTACCACTCACCGTGCTGACATTGCTAGGCTTAGTGGTTTTATCAATAACTTTATTGTGGAATTTTTCGGCATAGAATTTTTCGTTAAATGCTGATGGTGAATAATAGCCCGGTTTTTCAACTTGCATTGCAGCTTCACCACCTTGTGCTAAGGCCAGTTGCCCAGCTTCAGAATCATATGGAATAGCATTTTCAGGTTGTAATTTTCGTTCTGGTGCATCTTTTTTAAATAAATACGCAGCGACTTGTAAATTACTACCAAGTTCTGATCGTGAGTCAATATAAAATGCATAAGCACCCTGAGCAGAGGCTTCTTTTGCAATCGCCTGATTCACATCATAATCATTAGGGAAGTAACCACGAATTCTAACAATATTAAAAGGTTCTAATCGAATTGCTTTAGACTTAGGATATTCATAAACACCTTCAAATTTACGAAGGTTTTCAGCTGGCTCATCTAATTTAGGTGCGTCTGCTTTATATAATTTAGCATAAACAATACGTAGTGTATCATTTGATGGGCTAATATTTGTTGTTGTAATAAAAAAAGCAGCTGCTCCTTCTTTATCTGCTGCTTTAGACATTGCCATTACATAATCACTATCAGTGTAAAAAGCGCCACGAACAGTGATTTGTTTAAATGATTGCAAATTTTTAGCTTGTTCTTCAGTTAATTGTTGTGCAGCAAATGAACTTATTGGCATAATGGCAACAGTTGCTGCTATAAGAGTTTTCTTTAAACTTATCATAGTTATTAAACCTTAAAATGAACTTTTTTAAATATTTTATCATGAAATAAATTACTTTCCCAAAACAATTAGAGCATTTAAATTTTTGATAAAAATATACTTTCCTTTTACTGATAATATGTCTTGTTCTTGAAACTTAGACAAAATTCTACTAACAGTCTCAATGGTCAAACCTAAATAATTAGCGATATCAGTCCGGCTCATTGATAACTTTATATTTAAAGAGGTATGGCCTCGTTTTTCATAGCGTTTATATAGAGAATAAATAAAAAATGCTAATCTTTCATCCGCTTTTTTCTGGGAATAGCATAATAATAATTTCTGATAATTATAGATATCCGTACTTAACAACTTGAATATCATATCTCTAACGGTTTTATTGACTTCAATGAGTGACATTAATTCTTCATAATTAAGTTCACAAACGGCAACATTATTTAAGGCCTTGATGGTATAGTTATATACTTTTGTTGAAATAGAATCTAAACCAACAATGTCGCCAGGTAAATAAAACCCATTAATATGTTCATTACCATCAGCTGTGGTGATATAAGTTTTTAAAGCACCCGAATGAATAATATAAAATTTAGTAAAAGGGGCATTTTCTTCTATCAAAATCTGATCTTTGATATAAGAACATTTACGATCTAAAACTGTATGCAATTTGTTATTGACTAACATAGGAATACATAATGAACCTACACTACATAATTCACAAGGGACTGAATAACTTTTGGAACGTAATGGCTTATAGTTACTTTGCATATTTTATTAAAAGGATTAATTCCAATTCGATAATTGATAATAATCGCATATTTTACAATAAAACAATATATAACAGTTAGCCATTATTTTTTTATATGTTAAAAAAGAACAAAATAAATGATAAATTCGTTTAAAAGCGCCTAATTAAATCCAATAAGGTCAAATCTAAATTTTGGTGAGCTTCAGGCTAACTTAAATTTAAAGCCAAAGTAGGTGAGAAGTTGTAGACTCAAAAGCTATAATAAATAGGATTATATACGCAACATTTTATGATCAAAACTCAAGGCCCATAATTTAAAACAACAACAATTTTAACATTCAAATGAGATATAAATAATAAAATAACAATTTAATCAA
>NZ_LZGO01000014.1:0-45439 GCF_001690235.1 Gilliamella sp. wkB292 | reverse complement strand
TACCGTCTAAGTAACAACGGTTTAAATAAGGAGTTACCATGAAATATGATGTAGTTGTCATCGGAAGTTTAAATTATGATATTTTAATTCAACAAGATAGATTACCTTATATTGGTGAGACTTTTATTGGTAATGAATTATTAATGATGCCTGGTGGCAAAGGAGCTAATCAGGCCGTCCAGTGTGCAAAGTTAGGACTGAAAGTAAAATTTATTGGCTGTATTGGTAATGATATATATGGTGATGAACTATTAAAATCACTTAAAAATAATAATATATCTACCGATAATATATATCGTAGAGGTTCTAATTCCGGCATAGGTGTAGTGCAAATTTTAGAATCCGGGGATTATTGTAGTACCATCATTAAAGGTGCCAATTATTTATTAACCAAAGAAGATATTAAAGATACATTTTTCGAAAATTCCCCATTAGTAATTTTTCAATCAGAAATACCTACAGAAGTTGTTGAATATGCAATTAGTCGAGCTAAATTTTATAGTTGTAAAATTATTGTTAATAATGCTCCAGCTAGATCAATTCCAGCCGCAATATTAAAGCAAATTGATTATCTAATTATTAATGAAACCGAGGCTACATTTATGGCCAATAAATATGTTGAAGATATCAATGATGCTCAAATGTGCGCTGAAGAGTTGTTTAAAAATAACCCATCAGGTACTGTTATTATTACTTTAGGTGAAAACGGAGCGGTATTTGCTGATGCAAATAATGTTACACATCACCCAGCAGTATTTTGCCCACAAGTAATTGATACTACTGGTGCTGGTGACTCTTTTATTGGAGGAATAGCTTGGAGCATAATCCAAAATATGCCAATGAATGAAGCTATTCCGTTTGCAGCTGCAATTAGTACTTATTCTATTCAAAAATATGGTGGGCAAAGTTCGTTCCCGATGTTGTCTGAAGTTCAACATGTATTGAAATAGTAAGTTAATACTGTGGGGTTTTATTGGAAAAGATCATCGAAAATAGCATATGTTTACAATTTAATTATTAAGATGAAATCGATTTTGAAAATCAATAAAACTATATGGTTTTCTAAATTTCTTTGATCGATAAGATAAAGTTCATTGTTGCCTGCTAGGTAAAATGTTTATTTTAGTTGGGTTATTGCTTATTGAAAATTATATATTTTTGCGTTATTACCATCGTAATTAAGGCTATATCCAAGCCTTATCTGCCACTACAGCATAGATGATTAATGGTAGTTGTCCTAATTTAATTCGATAGTGCTGTTACTAATATCACTACAATTGATGCGCTGCTAAGTATTATTATCTTTGATATCACAGCGCAAACCACCTAGATTCAAGCAAATAATCTTTCAACAGCAGAATTATTTGATAAATGCTGTGTCATACGTTTTGGTGTTGCTTAACCTAATGCACCATAATGTTTAGAAGCAGTCTGCAATAATTATAAAGTGGATCATTTTGGTGCGTAAAGATCAAATAAGTAGCAATGATACGTGGTTTTTGGCTTGGTATGTTTTTTGCACAAAAATGTAGTAATGAACGGTAATAATGAATAAGATGAAGAATAAGCGTTATTACAAGTATATTTTTTACTAATCATTTTTGGAAAATTATTATGCAGTATGATCGAATTATTAAAAATGGTATTGTTATTCTTGAATCAGGTGAAGTCCGTACTGATATTGCCATTAAAAATGGCAAAATTGCAGCCATTGCTCCAGATCTAAATGGTGCACATGAAGTTATTGATGCTCAAGGTTTAATTGTTAGTCCGGGTATGGTTGATGTACATGTACATATAAGCGAACCTGGCGGTATTCGTTGTGAGTGGGAGGGTTATGTCACTGGCACTAAAGCTTGTGCTAAAGGTGGCGTGACAACCTTTGTTGAAATGCCACTTAACCAACTGCCAGCAACCACTTGTGGTGATACACTTCGACAAAAATACGCTGCCGGCGAAGGCAAACTCTATGTTGATGTCGCCTCATTTGGGGGATTAGTCCCTTATAACCTCACTAATGGTGGCATTGAAGAACAAGTTAAAGAGGGGGTAACCGCATTTAAATGCTTTATGGCAACGTGTGGCGATCCTACTTTAGAGGGCGATTTTGCAAACGTTAATGACTATGCACTTTGGGAGGGCATGCGTCAAATTGCTAAAACCGGTAAATTACTGGCTATACATGCTGAAAACGCCGCCATTACCGACATGTTAGGCAAGCAAGCTAAAGAACGAGGTGAAACACGCGTTTCACAGTATGTGGCAACCCGCCCTATTTTTACAGAAGTAGAAGCAATTCGCCGAGCAATCTTTTTTGCTAAACAAACGGGTTGCCGTATTCATATTTGTCATGTGGCGTGCCCCGAAGGTGTTGAAGAGGTGATAAAAGCGCGCCAAGAAGGGGTTGATGTCACTTGTGAAACCTGTATCCATTATCTCTATTTTACCACTGATGAACTTGATGCAATTGGACCTTTAGCAAAATGTTCACCCCCTATTCGTGATAAACAGGCCCAAGATGGATTATGGAAATATCTATTTTCTGGTCACATTATTACCGCCGTATCTGACCATTCTCCTTGTACTTATGAAATGAAAAATAAAACTAATGCATTTGATGCATGGGGTGGAATTTCGGGTGTACAAAATAATGTCGATATTTTCTTCGATGAAGCGGTGCAAAAACGTGGTATGTCATTAAAACAGTTTGCCGATATCATCGCTAAAAATCCTGCTGAGCGTTATAACTTACCAACTAAAGGTTCAATTCAGATTGGCAAAGATGCGGATATTATCTTTATCAAACCGCAATCAAGTTATGTGATGAGAGCAGAAGATCTTGAATATCGTAACAAATTTAGTCCTTATGTTGGACGACAAATTAACGCACAAGTAGTACGTACGTTATTACGCGGTGAAACAGTTTACAATTTGACTACGGGTATTGAATCGACACCAAAAGGATCATTTATTCGTCGTTAGTTTGAATATAGCGGCGTTAAAAAGTTAAGTACGAAAGGAATAGGTAATGAATAATAATAGCCCTCAATTATCTAATAACCAATTAAATATTGATAAATCACTATTACCGAAAACACCACAACAGCGTACGGTCAATCCATTGGCATATGCTTTTATGTGGATTGGTGATGGTGTGAATCTTGGCAATATGACCTTAGGCGCCAGTTTAGTTGTTGCCGGTATTGCTACTATGAATATTGTGCAAACTTTTATGGCGGCTTTGATAGCTATTTTAATTATTACCAGTATTTTTGTACTTAATGATCGCTTAGGTTACCGGACCGGTATTCCTTATGTGGTGCAACTTAGGATGTCATTTGGTATAAAAGGTTCGATAATCTCTTCGCTGCTCCGTGGTATTCCTGGTATTGTCTGGTATGGTTTTCAAAGTTGGATTGGTGGCACGGCACTCAACGAAATTATCAAAATTCTATCCAATGAGAGTTTTGATAATGTCTTTATCTGTTTTGTGGTTTTACAATTTATACAAATTGCGTTATCACTGTATGGCTTTCATGCGATTAAATGGGTTGAGATATTAATATCATTAGTTATTCTATCCGCACTTGTCTATGCCTTTATTTTGTTACTTCGCAATCATCAAACTGTCATTATTGAAAAATGGATTAATACTGAAGGAACTTGGGGATTACCATTTTTTGGTTTTATTATGATGTTTTTAGGTAATTATGCTGCAATATTTTTGAGTGCGGCGGATTATTCACGCGAACTCAAATCAGGTATTAGTAACGGTAAACGCGGACTGTTATATTTTGTACCTATCACCATTGCCTATGGATTTGTTATCACAATTGGTGCTATGTTAGCTTCGGTTACAGGGAATAGTAATCCTGTTAAAGCATTTGCTATTGTTGTGGATAATTCGTATATCACTGTTGCGGTATCGTCATTTATTGTACTTGGGGCGATTGCGGTTAACATGGTGGCAAATATTATTCCACCGGCATATGTGATTAGTTTATTAACTAAAGTCAAATATAAATCAGCGGTAACGATTACGGGGTTACTCGCCATTGCTTCTTTTCCTTGGATTTTAGTTCAAGACTCATCAGCCAAAGGCTTAGGTCTGTTTATTTTGATCTATTCTGCGTTTTTAGGACCAATTGTGGCAATTTTACTTGTAGAGTATTATCTATTAAGGCGCCAACAAGTCGATATTAATGAACTCTATAATAAAAATGGTCAATTTGCAGGTTTTAATAAAGCTGCTATTTTAGCAATGTTTATTGGCTCGGCTGCGGCGTTTTGTGAAGTAAGTTTATCGTGGCTAATTGGCTTTTTTGTTGGTGGATTAAGTTATATTCTATTAACAAAATATGCCTTTAAACAATCACCGTTTAGAAAAGGTACTATTTTTGAAAAAAAGTAAATTAAGTGAAATTGAATGATGATCATTACTGATAATGATCATCTTTATTAACTCAGTTATTCGTTAGCGACTTGAGCGAGTCATACTAATTTTAATGCTTATTTGTGTTATGTTCCATTAGCTATTGCCAATTTGGCATGTCACCTTAATTTCTCGATTATCAGTAATTTCAAGATTAGATAATACCGCCAATTGTGGAAAATTAGGTCGCAAAAACTGTGATAGCATCAGCCTTAGTGAATGGTTAACTAATAATACTGGTGGTGCACCGATTGCTTCTTGTTGGTGAAGTGCTTGTTTAAGTTGTTCAATGATCTGCTCAGCAAGCCCTGGTTCAACATGGCTAGTATTTTGCATGGCTTGCAGTAATAAACGTTCTAAGTTGATATCTAAGCCAATCACCTCGATTGGATTGTTACCTGCAAACCATTGTTGTGTGATGACTCTACCTAAAGCAATCCTGACTATACTCAATAATTGATAAACATCATTTTGATTTGGCGCGTTTTCACAAATAGTTTCAATAATAGTGCGCATATCACGAATCGAAACTTTTTCCGCTATTAAATTTTGTAGTATTTTATGAAAGGTTGTTAACGTTACAACCTCAGGAATAAAATCTTCAACTAACTTAGGTACCTCTTGTTTCAAACGGTCAAGTAGTTCTTGTGTCTCTAATCTACCTAATAATTCGCTCGCAAATTGTTGTAGTAAGTGGTTAAAATGTGTGGCAATCATGGTACTGGTATCGACAACGGTATAACCTAATATTTGTGCATTTTCTTTATTGCTTTCATCTATCCATATTGCTTGTAAACCAAAAGCCGGCTCGGTTGTTGCAATACCATCAATGGTTTCTACCACTTTACCTGGATTGATTGCCAACCATTTATTATTCATAATTTCACCTTGCCCAATTTCGCCACCTTTTATAAATAATTTGTATTGGTAAGGGGCTAAGGACAAATTGTCACGAATATGTACTTGAGGCGGTAAAAATCCAAAAGTTTGTGCAAATTTTTTACGTAAACTGCGTATTCGACCAAGTAATTCGCCATTTTGTGCTTGATCAACCATTGGAATCAGTCCATATCCGACTTCCATCGCTAAAGTATCTTCAATATTGACATCCGACCAAGACGCTTCAATATTACTTGGTGTAGTGGCATCGACATTGACTTGTTTGGTTTGTTGTTTAACCTCACTTTTTTTATATTTAGCTAACCACCAAGCAATAGCCAATAATAGACCGGTAAACAATAAAAACACTAAATTTGGCATACCAGGAATCAAACCAAGTAGCCCTATCACAGCCGCTGTTAAAATTAATACTTGTGGATTTTTAAATAACTGGTTGAGCATCTGCTCACTAATATTTTCTTGTGAGCTAACTCTAGTTACAATCACGCCTGCGGCGGTTGAAATAATCAGTGAGGGAATTTGAGCGACTAAACCATCACCAATGGTTAGTAAGACATAAGTTTTACTAGCATCAGCAAGTGTCATGTCATGTTGCATAATACCTACCATTAAACCACCAATAATGGTGATAGCCATGATTAATAAGCCGGCAATGGCATCACCACGGACAAATTTACTGGCACCATCCATCGAACCATAAAAATCGGCTTCTTGCGTGACTTCGGCTCGGCGCGCTTTGGCTTCGTCTTCACCAATTAATCCAGCATTAAGATCAGCATCAATTGCCATTTGTTTACCGGGCATACCGTCTAGTGCAAAACGTGCACCTACTTCGGCTATACGCCCAGCCCCTTTGGTGATAACCATAAAGTTAATAATCACCAAAATAATAAACACCACAATACCGATAGCAAAATTGCCACCAACCAAGAAATGGCCAAAGGCCTCAATAACTCGCCCTGCGGCGGCACTGCCTGTATGACCTTTTAATAATACAACGCGAGTTGACGCAACATTCAACGATAATCGCAATAAGGTGGCAAAAAGTAAAACAGTTGGAAAGGCGGCAAAATCAAGTACTCGCTTAGTAAATAACGCAACAATTAAAATAATAATCGACAAAGCAATGTTAAAGGTAAAAAACAGATCTAATACAAATGCCGGTAAGGGTAATACCATCATCGATAGTATTAATAAAATCAGTAATGGACCGGCTAATATTTGATAATGACCAGTTTTTAATGCATTTATTGATAATATATTGAGTAATTTGGATTTAATCATAAAAATAGTGATTGCCTTTATTTATTTTCAGATAAAAAATCGGGTATAGGTAAGTTATTGGGTTTTGCTGGCTTGTTGCCGCCATGTTTACGCCAATGTTTTAATTGATACACCCAAGCTAAAATTTGCGCTACAGCGGTATAAAGTTCAGTCGGAATGGTTTGACCAATTTCACCGTGACGATATAACGCGCGAGCAAGTGGTGGTGCTTCTAATTGTGGAATATCATGTTCACTGGCGATTTCTTTAATCCGTAAAGCCGTGTTATCGGTGCCTTTGGCGAGTAATTTAGGGGCTGCCATGGTTTTTTCATCATATTGTAAAGCCACAGCATAATGGGTTGGATTGGTGATAATAACATTTGCTTTACTCACATCGTTCATCATTCGGCGCCTTGCCATCGCTTGTTGCACTTGACGAATGCGCCCTTTGATTTGCGGATTGCCCTCTTGCTCTTTAAACTCATCTTTAATTTCTTGTTTCGACATGCGCAATTTTTTTAAATTGCTCCATATTTGATAAAAAATATCAAACCCCACCATTGGAATTAAAGATATAACGGCAAATAACCCACAAATCATAATTAATTGTGCGGCTTTTGCTAACGCATTGCTCAAATACATGTTGGGCAATGCGAGTATAGTAGAAAATTGGTGTAATAAAAAAAGTGCGCATGCAGCAGAAATTAACACTACTTTAAGGATAGATTTGAGTAATTCAGAAAAAATTTTCGTACTAAATAATCGACCGAATCCGGCAATTGGATTGAGTTTTTTAAAATTAGGTTTAATTGATTGCAAACTAAATAGTAAACCACCAATACAAAGCGGCGCTAGGATAGCTACAATCACTAAACCTAAAAAAATCGGCAAAATAGACCAAAAACCGGCTGTGAATAAATTAACCAAATTAAAAATGATTAGTTTATCATCCAAAACATGATTAGACACTTTCATTGCTGTTTTGATAATAACGATTAAATTGCCAACTAAATTGGCACCGATCATCGCAAATAGCGTAATACCTACCAGTAATATGATTAACGAAGTTAGTTCACGCGATCGCGGAATCTGACCCTTTTCTTTAGCTTTTTTGATTTTACTATCTGTGGGTTGTTCGCTTTTATCTAAATCACTGTCGTCAGCCATATTAAGCTTAAATAAAATTTAGGGGATAAGAATAGTGACAGTATGAACTCAACTCGAAAAAGTTATTGGCTAGAAAAGACCCTAAATTACGGGGTATTTATCGCGTTTACTAACACATAATACCTTTTATCACTAAACTTTGGCGCGTTTTGATGAAATAATTTCGGTCTGTTGATAACCGTGATTAGTATAAACAACCGGATTATTAATGCTTTTTAGATAATCAATTGACTGTTGTGTTAAGTTCATACGTTTTTGAATAATCATGCCATTTTCGCGATTAATCAGCGCTAATTGTTGTGTAGTATTAACAATAAATTGCCATTTATCAGCAAGCTTCGCTTTTTCACTATAAGGTGATTGGATATTATGCTGTTTGCTAAATTTTATGCGCTTTTCATCGAGTAATTTTAACTCAATGAGTAGTTGATTTTTTTGGTTAATAACTTCATTGAGTTGATTGATAGCACTATTTTCAATCAATATTTGCTGTTCATTGTTAAGAACGTCGGATAATGTTTGCAACATAATGATGACGTTATCTAGAATGTTGTCTAATTCTAACATTTTTATTTCCCTTCAGTTTTGAATTAGCTTTTAATATCTTCAATAGTTTGTTGAATCAACGCATCTGCAATTTTACTTGGATTAATCACTAAACTACCGTTGCTAATTGCCTGCTTTATTGTCTTTATTTTTTCGATATCAATATCGTTCTCACTGCACTGCAATTGCGCCATAACATGTTGACTTAATCTTAAGTCAGCACAGGTAGTTGAATGATGTTTTTCTGGTACAGATGCCTTTGGATTTTTTTGTTGTTCATTGATTACCTCACGGCTGAGTAGTCCCGATATTGTTGTCACCAATTTAGTTGCATCTATACTCATGTCATACCTTTAATTGAAGTTCAAATTTAAATGATTTGTTTAATGTTATTATCGGCAAAAATTTGAAAATCATTAATTTTATTTATTGATTAATTGTTATACCTTGCTCACTGACAATACCTTCAACAATCGTGCCAGTATTGAGTTTAACGTGAATATAATCACCCGAAGCACCATTAGCCAACGTTTTACCTTTAGTTGCCACTAAGTAACCATCTCCATTGATGATCACTTTTACCTGTTGTCCGGCCTTAACCTGCCAGTGTCTTTTAAGCATTGAAGTTTTTATGGGTTCTTGTGGATCGATATGCCGTATTGCAATATGGTTAATAATTTGGCTTTTATCTAAAATGATTGTGGCAGGGAGTTTGTCTAATTGACCTGATTGCTCTGTTATGTGCTGTTCTGTAATTTTTGTATCGGCATTTATTGCTTGATTGGCAACAATATAACTGCCAACCACATCCACATATAGTTGGATATATTTGGTTTGATTTTTACATTTTGCACTCAGGGTAAGGTTGCCCCATAGTTTGTTTTTACTCAGTAATTTTAATGTTGGTTTTCGACAGTTTAAATCAGGTTGAGCAGCTAGATAGCGAATCCCAATATGATCGATTTTTTTATCTTGCAATTGTTCCGAAATAAAATGATGGATCTGATTATCAAGTACATCAGCAAACGATGTTTTCCAGCCTAATAGTATAAAAATGCAAAATATCAATCTAATAAAAAATGTCATAGTTATTTGTTTTTAAAATTATTTATGGCCAAATTTTACTGTATGTGTAAATGGTTTGAATGTTGAAATAAGGACAATTTTTGGTGTTATTTGTACGATGATTTTTTTTTGATTCACTTAAAATTCAAAACATCAATAAAGGTGAGATGATTTTTATGCTGAATAAATTAGATACATTTGTGAATTTTCATCAACAAGCATTAAATATACGTGAAACACGTCAACAGATTTTAGCTGCAAATATTGCTAACAGTGATACGCCGCATTATCAGGCTAGAGATATTGATTTTAATGCTGAATTAAACAAAGCACTGAATAATCAAAATAATATTAATGGCGTAAAACTGCAAGTGACTAACAAAAATCATATTGCAATTCAATCACCTATAACAACGAATACCAATCTTCTTTATCGTATTGCTTATCAAGCTTCGGCTGATGGGAATACTGTTGAAATGGATCAAGAGCGCACGGAATTTATCGACAACACGATTCATTATCAAAGCAATTTAACCTTTTTGGGTGAACAATTTAAGAATGTAATGTCAGTATTACAGCAAGGATAACAACAGATATGAGTTTCTCTATTTTTTCAATTTCAGCTTCAGCCTTAATGGCGCAAACGCAGCGGATGAATGTCAGTGCCAGTAACCTTGCTAATGCTGACAGTGTGACAAGTACTTCAGGTCAAGCTTATCGCGCTAAACAGGTGGTGTTTAGTGTTGATCATCAGGGCTATCAAAATCACATTGCTGGTGTAAAAGTTACCCAAGTTATTGATGATCCTACTCCGATGAATTTAGTTTACGAACCCCATCATCCACTGGCTGATGAGCAAGGTTACATTCAAAAACCTAATGTCGATATTGTCGGTGAAATGGTTAATACGATTTCGGCTTCCCGTAGTTATCAAGCAAATGTAGAAGTCATAAATACGGTAAAAAGTTTAATGTTAAAAACACTGACCTTAGGACAATAGTAAGGAGTCATTTATGGGGGTGTCTAACGTACCTGTTTCGGAATCATCAACAATAAAAAGCCCACAATCCATGCAAAAAAGTGCAGCGGAAGCAAATTCAAGTAAAGAGTTGCAAGATAACTTCTTAACGCTGCTTATTGCTCAAATGAAGAATCAAGATCCAACTAATCCAATGGATAACAGCCAATTAACTTCGCAGCTAGCTCAAATTAATACTTTAGCTGGCATTGAAAGGTTAAACACAACATTAGGGGTAGTATCTGGTCAAATTGACGACAGTCTTTCTGTAAATGCCAGTAACCTGATTGGTAAAGGTGTAATGGTGCCAGGTAATAAAATTTTGGTTGCTACCTCAGAACAAGATGAAAGCGGTGGTGAGCGCGAAACCATTACCACACCATTTGGTTTTGAATTAGCACGTGATGCAGATTCTGTTGTTATCACCATTAAAGATGAAAATGGTAATGTGGTGCGTGAAGTTGATTTAGGTTCGATTTCAGCTGGGGTGAGCTCTTTTACTTGGGATGGTGAACTTAATGATGGAACAACTGCACCGGATGGCAGTTATACATTTACAGTTAAGGCAACAAGCGATGGGCAAAGTGTATCGTCAACATCACTATCTTATTCTGTCGTTTATGGCGTTATAAATAGTCAAGTGAATAATAAAGTCTTACTTGATTTAGGCATACTTGGTTCAATTAGTATTGACGAAGTTCGTCAAATTCTTTAGGGAGATAAAGTTTATATGGGATTTTCTCAAGCAATTAGCGGAATGAATGCCGCATCAAAACAGTTAGATGTTATTGGTAATAATATTGCTAACTCTGCAACGGTAGGCTTTAAAAGTGCAAGTATTTCATTTGCCGATATTTATGCTGGCTCAAAAGTTGGTATGGGCGTAAAAGTGGCGGCTGTGATGCAAAACTTTAATGATGGCACCGCCACTTCAACCAATAATAGTTTAGATGTTGCTATTTCGGGCAATGGTTTTTTTCGTTTAGTGGATAGTAGTGGTCAAGTTTACTATACCCGTAATGGTCAATTTCAATTAGATGCTGAGCGTAATATTATTTCTGCTGATGGTTTGCAATTAACAGGTTATCTGGCTACAGGTACACCGCCTAAAGTACAACAAGGTAGTGCACCAGGCCCACTTAAAATTTCACAAGAAATGTTAAATGCTTCGGCTACAACCAAAGCATCGTTACAAACCAATTTAAATTCAAACAGCAAAATACCTGAAAAACAACCTGTCAATGCGCTTGATGCTGATACGTTCAATTATTCCACAACTATTACTACTTATGATTCATTGGGTAATCAACGTAATGTTCAGCTTTTTTATGTCAAAACTGCCGACAATCAATGGGATGTGCATTATATCGATGGTAGTGATCCGAGCAGTAATTTACAAAAAATTGGGCAAATGGAGTTTGATTCATCCGGAAAACTCATTAGCAATCCTGAAATGACGATTAATATTAAAGGGCTTAACGGATCTGCTGATAATACCTTTACTTTATCATTAGCCAATAGCTCACAACAAAATATGGGTAAAGAATTGGGCAGCATCAAAACGCCTGTGGTTGATGGTTATGCACCGGGTGATTTAGTCGGTTACAGTATTAGTGATGATGGTTCGATTTATGGTATCTATTCTAATCAACAAACGATGTTGCTTGGCCAAATTGCGATGGCTGATTTTGCCAATGTCAATGGATTGGAATCAGCCGGTAACAATAACTGGCGCTCAACCATTAATTCTGGTGCTGAAGTGCTGGGTGTTGCAAATTCGGGGACTTTAGGTGCATTAACCAGTGGCGCAGTTGAGTCATCAAATGTTGATATGAGCCAAGAATTGGTCAATATGATTGTTGCTCAACGTAACTACCAATCTAATTCACAAACAATTAAGACTCAAGATCAGATCTTAAATACACTAGTGAATCTTCGTTAATATAAAGGTTATTTATGGATCGCGTTATTTATACTGCTATGTCAGCAGCGAGTCAGACACTGCATCAGCAGTCTATTACCGCCAATAATCTTGCTAATGTATCGACAGTAGGATTTCGAGCACAGCTAACAGCCATGAAAGCTGTGCCTATCATTGGCAATGATAGACCAACAAGGACTATGGTTACCGCGACAACACCAACCTTTGATTCGCAAATGGGGACATTTAATTATACCGGACGTGATTTAGATGTTGCATTGGCAAAAGATCATTGGTTGGCCGTGCAACTACCCGATGGTAGTGAAGCGTACACGCGTAATGGCGCTATCGAGATTGATGAAAATGGCACGCTTAAAGTACAAGGTTATCCATTACTTGGTGATAATGATGTATTAACTGTGCCCCAAGGTTCACAAGTTACTATTAGTTCTGATGGAACCTTATCAGCTTTGGGGGCTGGTGATAAGCCAACGACAATTGCACAAGTGGGTAAAATAAAAAAAGTACAACTTGAACGTAATGAAATTGTACGGGGTGATAATGGCTTGTTCCAATTAACACAAGCGACACGCGATACCCGAGGCGCAGTTATGCAAGATGACCCTAATACCAAATTAATGTCAGGTGTTTTAGAGGGCAGTAATGTTAATCCAGTTACTGCTATGGTTAATTTAATTAGCCACTCGCGTCAGTTTGAAATGCAGATGAAAGAGATTATGACGGCTGACGAAAATGCACAAAAAGCCAATCAAATTTTATCATTAACTTAAATGGAATAGGAAAAACAACCATGATTAAATCATTATGGATAGCCAAAACAGGATTAACTGCCCAGCAAATGAATATGGATATTATTTCTAATAATTTGGCTAACGTTAGTACCGGTGGATTCAAACGGCAACGGGCTGTTTTTGAAGATTTGCTTTATCAAACTATTCGCCAGCCAGGTGCACAATCTTCAGAGCAAACCACCTTACCTTCTGGATTACAAATTGGTACAGGAGTAAGACCGGTTGCAACTGAACGTATTCATAGTCAAGGTAATTTAGAATTAACTGACAATAGCAGTGATATTGCTATTAATGGGCAGGGTTTCTTTCAAGTTTTAATGCCCGATGGCACGCAAGCTTATACGCGCAGTGGTGCTTTTCAAGTCAATCAAAATGGACAGCTAGTGACCGCGGCCGGTTATGAAATTCAGCCAACAATCAATATTCCATCAAACGCAATTAAAATGACCGTAGGCCGTGATGGCGTTGTCAATGTCACGTTAGCTAATCAATCAACACAAGTGCAAGTCGGGCAGTTAACATTACACACTTTTATTAATGATACCGGGCTTGAAAGTGTTGGTGAAAACCTTTACCTCGAAACCGAAAGTTCTGGTGCACCAACTGAAAACACACCAGGGTTAAATGGCGCAGGTTTGTTATATCAAGGTTATATAGAAACATCGAATGTCAACGTTGCTGAAGAATTAGTTAACATGATTCAAGTGCAACGTGCTTATGAAATTAATAGTAAAGCTATTTCGGCCTCAGACCAAATGCTACAACGATTAAATCAACTCTAAACAGTAATCATGCGATGAACATAATGCGATATCTTGGTATTTTAACCGTATTTCTTTTGTTGGGTTGTGCCCAGTTACCTAAAAAACCTTTAGTTGAGGGCGAAACAAGCATTGAACCAATGCTGCCTGTAATAGGTAATTCAACCGGTTCGATTTATCAGTCTTCACAACCCACTAGTTTTGGTTATCAACCGATGTTTGAAGATCGTCGTCCTCGTAACATTGGTGATGTGTTAACTATTGTGTTACAAGAAAATGTAAGCGCCAGTAAAAGTTCATCAATCAATGCGGGGCGAAACGGTTCAACCGATTTAAGTGTCAAAGCTGTGCCGCAATTTCTTGATGGCCTAATTGGACGAGGCAAAGTTGATACTGATATTTCTGGTGCAAATGATTTTAAAGGGTCTGGCGGGGCGAATGCAAAAAACACCTTTAGCGGCACTATTACAGTGACGGTTCAAGATGTCATGATCAATGGTAATTTAAAAGTCATTGGTGAAAAACAAATAGCTATCAATCAAGGCACCGAGTTTATTCGATTTTCAGGTGTGGTTAATCCAAGAACTATTAGTGGCAATAATACGGTTATTTCAACGCAAGTTGCTGATGCGCGTATTGAATATGTCGGTAATGGTTATATTGACGAGGCCCAAACCATGGGTTGGTTGCAGCGTCTATTTTTTAATTTTTCTCCATTTTAATGAGTATTGTTATGCTAAAAAATTTGCGTTTTATTCTCTGTTTTAGTTTGACAATGATCGTAGGTATGCCACTGAGTCATGCTGAGCGTATACGTGATTTAGTCTCTATTCAAGGTGTCAGAGAAAATGCTCTAGTGGGTTATGGTTTGGTTGTGGGGCTTGATGGAACAGGAGACCAAACATCGCAAACCCCATTTACTATTCAAAGTATCACGAATATGCTTTCTCAGCTCGGTATTACAGTGCCATCGGGCAGCAACATGCAACTAAAAAATGTGGCTGCGGTGATGGTAACAGCAAAATTACCTTCTTACGCCCGAGTAGGACAGCAAATTGATGTGGTGGTGTCCTCACTGGGTAATGCTAAAAGCTTACGAGGTGGAACATTGATTATGACGCCTTTAAAAGGGGCAGATAATCAAGTCTATGCCATTGCACAGGGAAATCTATTTGTTGGCGGCATGGGCGCAAACAGTAAAAATAGCAGTGTGAGTATTAATCAAATGTCAGGCGCAACCATTCCTAATGGTGCGACAATTGAACGCGAATTGGCAACGCGATTAGATGAACAAAATACAATGTATTTGCATCTAAACCATTTTGATTTTACCCAAGCGTTGAAAATTGCTGATGCGATTAATAAGTTACAAAAAAATACAGCGGTCGCTTTAGATGGGACTACTGTTAGCCTATCTATGCCCAAAGACAGTCAAGCAAGGGTAAAATTTTTATCACAAATTCAAAATTTGGAAATTGGTGTGACGCCAATTTCAGCTAAAGTGGTGATAAATACGCGAACCGGTGTTGTGGTGATGAATCAAAAAGTAAAATTAGATAATTGTGCAGTAGCACATGGTAACTTGTCTGTCGTGGTCAACAATAAACTAAAAGTTAGTCAACCCAACACACCTTTAGCAGGCGGTGCAACTGCAGTTATCCCTGATGATCAAGTCAGTATAACGCAAGATGGTGGGGCACTACATAATCTCGCTTCAGGTACAGATTTGAAACATGTGATTAATTCGCTAAATGTATTAGGCGCGACCCCGACCGAATTGATGTCAATACTGGAAGCATTAAAAACCGCAGGCTGTTTGCATGCAGCATTAGAAACAATTTAAGTTTGAAAATTGAAGATGAATAATAAAATAGGTCAGTCTTTTAATCGTTTTGCTTATGATTTATCGAGTTTGCATCATTTAAAACGAAATGTGACAACGGGAGCAAATGATAGTATCAAGCAAGTTGCCGAACAATTTGAAACACTTTTTATTAATATGATGATGCAATCAATGCGTAAAGCAGTACCAGAGGGTGGCTTATTTACCAGTGCAGCCACTCAACTGTTTACCTCGATGTTTGATCAGCAAATAGCACAACAATCCGCAGGTAAAGGATTGGGATTAGCCAATATGCTAACTCAACAATTAGCCAAGTCTTCGTCTGATTCAGCCAAGATTAACATGCAGTCTAATAGCAATAATAAACAACCTAATTTAAAATTGGCTCAATCTTTATTTTCTGAAAATACTTCGCATCTTTCACCTCAAGCATTGGGGCAAATGCTCTATCATCAACATAAGACAGACAATGCATCACAACTTAAGTCAAATGAGTTAGCTTTTAACACTTCGCGTCAAGATCTTGATGCTGATCATGTTACAACCTTCGTGCAACAGTGGCTTAAACCCGCTAAGCAAGCATCGGGGGTTTCTGGTATTCCTTATGAAGTTATAATTGCACAAGCAGCATTAGAAACAGGCTGGGGACAAAAGGAAATTAAAACAGAAGATAATGCCACTAGCCACAATTATTTTGGGATTAAAGCGACGCCTGCTTGGAAAGGTAGTTCAACGCGCTTAACCACTCAAGAATTTGTGAATAATCGGATGATAAAAATTCAGGATGAATTCAAAGTTTATAACAGTAAACAACATGCATTGACTGATTATCTCAATTTATTAACTAAAAGCCCTCGTTATCGTGCTGTGGTTAATGCGCCTGATGCTCGATCCGCTGCTAAAGCATTACAAGCGGCAAATTATGCCACCGATCCAAACTATAGTGATAAACTAATTCAAATTATTGGTCGTATTGAGCAAATTGCCGCAACAATACCATCAATATCCACGAGTGGTTTTAAACAAATCGCTTTTAACTAAGCACACTTTGGTTATTGACGCGCGTTGCTATAATCAAAAAGGCGGGTAAACCCGCCTTTAATTTTTAGAGATGTCTTACTGATGATAGTTGCAACAAGTATCATCGCAATAAACTAATTCAAATTATTGGTCGTATTGAGCAAATTGCCGCAACAATACCATCGATATACACAAGTGGTTTTAAACAAATTGCTTTTAACTAAGCGCACTTTGGTTATTGACGCGAGTTGCTATCATCAAAAAGGCGGGTAAACCCGCCTTTAATTTTTAGAGATGTCTTACTGATGATGGTTGCAACAAGTATCATCATGATAAACTAATTCAAATTATTAGTCGTATTGAGCAAATTGCCGCAACAATACCATCGATATCGATAAGTGGTTTTAAACAAATTGCTTTTAACTAAGCGCACCTTAGTTATTGACGCGCGTTGCTATAATCAAAAAGGCGGGTAAACCCGCCTTTAATTTTTTAAATATGTCTTACTGAAGATGGTTGCAACAAAAGTACAACTATTAAAAATAGTTAATTACTTCATTTGAAATAAAGACATACTTTGCATATTCATAAAAGTATATTGTGCAGCTTGTAAATTTGCCTGTAACATTACATAATCTGAAATTGCTTCATACCAGTCGACATCTTCAATTTGACTGATTTGGGTTTCAAATTCAATATCTAAGCTGTCACCTAAAGCGGATAATCTTTCTACTTCTGCTAATACTGTTCCGCCAGCCGCTCTTAATGTTGATATGTTATCAAAAGCATTATCAATCCCTAAACTCGCTTGAGTTAATCCTGCTCGAAATTGCTCAATGGCATCTTCATCGTTATCATCTAACTTCATATTTAATGCATCAAGCGCATAATCCAGGCTGGCAAAGATATCGCTTGGCGCATCAGGTTGGTTTGGATTGGCGCCACTCATAAAGGTTTGTGCACCAGTAAAACTGAGTGAAACTTCGCGCGTGTCATCAATCAAAACGTTAATTTGTGATGTTCCACCCACATAATTGACTTTACCTGATTCGTCGACAACAAATGGTGGCGTGTCGTTTTTGTTACCGGCAAATAAATAATTACCATTGGTATCTTTAGCATTGGCTAATGATATAAGTTGATCTTTTAAACCTTGTAATTTATTGGCAAGATCTTGGCGGTTTTCGTCATTTAACGTTTCGTTTCCGGCATAAACTAACGTTTCTTGAATGGTTTGAATGACGGTATTAACTTCTTTTAAGATGGTATCTTGTCGGCTTAATGATTTATCAACACTTTCGCGTGCTGCTTGGAATTGATCGTTCTTCGATTGTGCTTGTTTAAGTATCAGTGCTTGTGATGCCCCCATCGGATCATCAGACGGTGATAAAATTTTCTTACCTGTGGCTAAATGTAATCCAGATTTTTGCCATTTATTGTTAGTATTTAAAATACTATTTAAATTTTTTTGATACATTGAATTAGTACTAATTCGCATTATTAAACCCTTTTATCAATTAGCCAAACCTAAGATAGTATCGAATAGAGTTGTTGCAGCATCAATTACTTTTGCGTTCGCTTGATAATACTGCATATAAACCTGCATCGAAATATACTCTTCTTCAATATTAACCCCTGATATAGATTGATTTTGTTCATAAATCTGATCTGTAATATTTTGGTTGGATTGCAGAGAAATTTTGGCAGTATGCGTTTCACTGCCAATATAACTTACTAAGGTGTTGTAAGCGCTGTTTAATGTTTTGGTGCCATTAATTAATTTTTCATTTTGTATCTCTAAAAATTTTGCCACATTACGATTGTCACCAGCACCGTTTTCATCATCGGCAAGCCCAGTAGCAAGTTGATTAACATCTTTTACCAACAATTGTAATGATGAAGCAATATTAGCAACTGGTTTAAGCATAAACGAATCGCCATTAACTGGTGTACCTGTGATTTTTATTGATAAACCATCAAAGTTTAATGTACCATTCTCAACTTGAGGCGTGATTTGCTGATTGTCAGATAATCGCGTTACTATCCAATCACTACCATTAAATTCGATTTTATAATCAGACGCTTTAACATCCTTAACTGATTGATAATCAATGGTTACCGCGGCATTTCCCTGATTTTTAATATTGGCGATACTGCTAGGTGCGTTGTAATCAAATAACTTTTCGCCAGCATTACCATTGATATCAACACCTGACATATGGACTTGATTAAATCTTTCAGCCAAATTTAATGCAATTAAACCTAATTGATTACGTGCTTCTAGGAGTGGTCCATCACGAGAAGTTAATAATCCATTTAATCGGCCTGATGTGATATGTTGACTTGTGAGTTCTTGAGTCGCACCAGAAGGATGAGTGTAAATAATTGTATTTAAAGAAGGGTCATCTGTTGAAGGTTGTACTGATAGTTGATTAACTGATGCACCTTGTACTAAATTTAAACCATTACTAAGCGAAATATTATATTGACCATTTTGTTCGGTGACAGTGATGCCGATAATTTCACTTAATTCATTGACTAGCTGATCGCGCTCATCAAGCAGCGCATTAGGTTGGTCTGCTTCACCCACAGTCTGTAGTTTTGAAATTTTTTGATTTAGTTCTGCAATTTGTTTGGTATAAGCGTTGATTTGATTAACGTTATTGCTTAGTTCAGTATTAATATTGGCAATTTGATTTTTTAAATTTAATTCGGTTTTATTAAATTGATTTACTAGTGAAGTGAGATCGCTAATCACCGTTTGCTTAGTTGCAGCGTCAGCGGCATTTGATGAAAGTTTATTTAAGCTAGAAAATAAATTATTGAGTTGTGATGCAATACTATTTTCATTTTCAGCTAATAAATTATCCACTTTAGATAATTCATTGTAATACGCTTTTATTGAACCATTTTGTGACTGTGCTTGGCGTAATTGTCCAACAACAAATCCATTAAAGGCTCGATTAACAGCACTGACGCACACACCATTACCAACAAAACCAAAACCATATTTAGTACTATTTGCTTGGCTTAAAATTTGTTGTTGACGATTATAACCCGTAGTATGCGCATTACTGATATTATTGCTTATAACATTAAGCATATTTTGTGCTGCATTTAATCCACTAATACCAGTATTCATCAATGAATTTGACATAAAAACTCCCAAATATAGTGTTAGTTAGTCACGCAATAATTAACTAAACGAATATTGTCTATATCGGATTAATTGCTAAAAACTTTAATTATTTTTTGCAAAATTAAACACCGCTGATTTTTGGTAAAACTTTTTATGCTGCATTACTCGGATTGAATTTTTTGTGATTGTTTTAAAAAATCAATGCCAGTCATATTATTTTCATCTTCAATATATTGTTGTGCTGATTTATTTAAGATTAAAATACTGATACGACGATTGGCATCATTACTGTAATTTGGTTTATTTAAGCTTACGGTATCAGCCAATCCAATAATACGAATAATTTTGTTTGAATCTAAGCCACCGGCAATCAGTTCTCTTCTTGATGAATTTGCTCTGTCAGCGGATAACTCCCAGTTACTGTAACCTCGATCACCTGTAATATACTGGCGTTCATCGGTGTGGCCTGATAACGTAATTTTGTTAGGTAGTGAATTAATGATTGGTGCTAATGCATTTAAAATTTCTTGCATGTTAGGGTGAATGACAGCACTGCCGACATCAAACATAGGCTTATCATCGCTGGCCAAAATTTGGATTCGTAACCCCATTTCAGTCAATTCTATAATTAAATTTGCCGCTAATTTTTTAAGTCGTGGATCGAGTTCAAAAACTTCATTAATTTTGCGTGCGGTTTCTATTAACTGTAATTTTTCGACCTGTTTTTTCTCAGAATCAGTAAGGTCTTGTTGCAAGGTGGTATTGTTTTCTTCCCCTATTTTTTTATGAAAATCATCACCACCGCCAGGTATTGGACTTTCACTATCACTGAGGTTTTTTCCGCCATTTTGTCCCAGTATTAAAGGGGTTCTAAAATATTCAGCAATGCCTTGTAATTCTTGAGGGCTAGCTTTAGCAATTAACCACATGACTAAAAATAGTGCCATCATAGCGGTCATAAAGTCGGCATAGGCGATTTTCCAAGAACCACCATGATGCCCACCACTATGCCCTGATTTTTTTTTAGAGATAATTATTTTTACTGAGTTGTTTTTCATTGTTCACTGTTTTCTGTTTGCTGAGTATTTTTTTCTTTGATTTCTTGTAGGTATTTTTCTAATTCAAAGAAAGAAGGTCTTTCATGAGAAAATATGGTTTTACGTCCAAATTCAATACAAATTTGGGGGGCATAGTCATGCATACTTGCAATTAATATCACTTTGATACATTCCAAGATTTTTACACTGTCAGCGTTCTTTTGTCTTAAAAGTGCAGCTAAAGGCGAAACAAAACCATAGGCGAGCAATATACCTAAAAACGTTCCTACCATCGCGTGAGCAATTAATTCTCCTAACTCGCTCGCCGGCCTGTCAGCTTGTGCTAATGTATTAATAACCCCCATAACGGCTGCAACGATACCAAATGCGGGTAAGCCATCGCCTACACTTGAAATGGCATCGACAGGTTTTTCTAATTCATGTAACTTGGTTTCAATTTCTTCATTCATTAATGCTTCAATTTCGTACACTTCCATGTTGCCACTAATCATTAATCGTAAATAGTCCGTTATAAAATCACAGATTTGAGGATTAGCTAAAATAAGTGGATAAGCTTTAAATAGTTCACTTTCTTTGGGGTTATCAATATCAGCCTCGATAGATAATCCCCCATTTTGGCGAACTTTAGTTAAAATAGTGTACATTAAATTAATCAGGGTTAAGTACAATGTTTTGTTATATTTTGATGTCTTAAATAATTGACCTAACGATTTAAGGGTAGCGAGAATGATTTTTTTTTCATTACTGACAATAAACGCGCCGATAGCCGTTCCGCCGATAATTAGAAATTCTAACGGTTGAAAAAGTACGGCTAAATACCCTCCACTAAGTACATACCCAACTAGGGCAGAAGCGATAACAACGATATATCCTACAATGATGAGCATTGGCTTTCCTTTTTCTCCATAAACTGATCGTGATTAAATATGCTTATTTTTTATAATGTTGATTTAAGCAGTCATTTGTTTTGCAATAATCGAATTAAAACCATTAGGTATTGATAATACTTGTAAGCATTTTGCATGGTTTTCTTTCTGTGTTTTGTTATTTTTTTCTGCCCTTGATGGTGGCTGGCATAAACTACAAATAAAACTATTATGCGGTTGATAAGCATGGGTAATAAATCGCCCTTTACACGCTTTGCAGCATGATTGTTGCATTACATTGCTTTCAACAAATTTGACTAAGATCCAAGCTCTGGTAAGTCCTAAAACCGGTTCTTCATTATAAGACGAGGGACATTGCTCTAAGTACAGTTGGTAGGCTTTTAGAATCGATTGAATGCCAGGTTTAGTACCATGTTTAACCAAAAAGTGATAAGCATTATAAAAAATACTAGAGTGAATATTGGGTTCCCATGTCATAAACCAGGTGGTTGAAAAGGGTAATAATCCTTTAGGCGGTGGACAACCTTGGATCTCTTTATATAATTTGATTAATTTACCACGACTTAAATTGGTTTCGCTTTCCAGCATCTGAATCCTAGCGCCTAGCGAAATTAGTCGGATAGCTAGTTGAACTTCCTTATATTTTTGAATAATACTTGTGCATCTCATCCTAATTTCCTATTACTTATTGATTGAATCTAATAGTAAACTAGATAAAAGAATTCCCGTGTGCATCTGTTTAATGTCACTCACGCGAGATTCTTCCGTTAGTTTTTTCATCATTTCTGAATTTTCAAAACGTAATTTAAATGTTAATTGGTTGGTTTCAGACAACACTAACATTTGAGAAGCACTTAGATTACTAAGCATGTCAGCTGTTTCTTCATCAATGCCTAGTCGATACATCGCCATTACTTTATCTTTTTCAAGCATGCGTTGACTTAGTAGTAATGTTGAAAGATTCAAATGATGTATGCATTTAAGAATATCGTCATCTAATATATTACCCAATTTAATCACCAATCCCTATCCAGTAAAGTTCGCATTAAAAAGTGCGAAATAAATAAATTTTTATTAGAAATATTTTTTTATGCTTAAAATTACATTTTTAAACGAAAAAAATCAATAAAAAAATAATTTCAATTTATTTTCGATTAATTAAATTTTATTTAACTCTTTTTTATAAGCTAATTTTACTTTGTATTCTTTTTATTGCTTGGCTGTGTAATTGGCTGACTCGTGATTCACTAATATCCATAATTTTGCCAATCTCTTTTAAATTGAGCTCTTCTTGATAGTAAAGCGCCAATACCATTTTTTCTTTTTCTGGCAGTTTTTCTATTTGCTCAATAATGATATTACGAATTTCATCGTTAATGATGTTGGAAAATGGTGTGTTATCATCTTGATAATCAATCATCACATCTAGACTATCACCGAGCTTTTTTTGTATTTCGTCGTAAGAATATAGTTGGCTATAATTGGAATCTAACAATATTTTGCGATATTCGCTTAGAGACAGTTGTAAGTAATTGGCAATTTGCTGATCAGTAGGTGCAACACCTAATTGCTGTTCAAGTTGGTGAATTGCCTGAGTGACATCTTTAATTTTTTTGCGTGTTTGTCTAGGTAGCCAATCTCGACTACGTAACTCATCTAACATGGCGCCTTTGATTCGCGGAATGGCAAAGGTTGTAAAAGTATTACCTTGTGATGCATCATAACGTTTTATTGTGTCTAATAAACCGATATAACCAACTTGTAATAAATCATCAAGCTCTACTGTTGTGGGTAAGCGAACTGCTAATTTTAGTGCTTCATTACGAACCAAATGAATATATTTTTGCCAATCAATTTCATTCATTACACCTTGTGAGTTATAAAGGTTATCATTCATTTTATGAACCAATGTAAAAAATGCCTAATGGTATTATGGTGATAATCGGTTAATTTGATGGCGAGAATAGCGTAGTAAATAATAGGTATTTGGCATTATTAGCAATAACGGAAATTAAACCGTTATTGCTAAGTTCAAAATTAGAGTAACCAGAAAATTTTAGATAAAAAACTTATTGTAATAAAGATAGTACTGATTGTGGTACTTGGTTAGCTTGTGCTAATACAGATGTACCTGCTTGTTGTAAAATTTGACCACGCGTCATATTTGATACTTCGGTTGCATAATCAGCATCTTCAATTCGGCTACGTGCAGAACTTAAGTTATTTACTGTGTTATTGATGTTGTTAACAGTTGATTCAAAACGGTTTTGTACCGCACCTAGCTCACCACGTAATGCATCAATTTTTGATAATGCTGCATCAAGCGTTTTTAATGGATCTGCTGTTGGTGTGTCTGATACATTGAAAGCAGCTAGACCTAATTCTGTGCTATCAATTTTTTTCAAATTGATTTCAATGGTTTCGCCGTCATTTGCGCCAACTTGGATTTTTAGTGATTTATCTGCTGACAATACTTTAGAACCATTGAAATCAGTTTGTTTAGATACACGGTCGATCTCTTCTAAACGTTGATCGATTTCGTTTTGGATTGACTCTAAATCGCTTTGTGAGTTAGTGCCGTTTGCTGCTTGAACTGTTAATTCACGAATACGTTGTACGTTGTTATTAATTTCGTTTAATGCACCTTCAGTTGTTTGCGCAAGTGAGATACCATCATTTGCATTACGCGCTGCTTGAGTTAAACCTTTAATGTTTGAAGAAAAACGGTTAGCGATAGCTTGACCTGCTGCGTCATCTTTAGCGCTATTAATACGCATACCAGATGAAAGACGTTCAATAGCTGTGCCAAGCACACTTTGTGAATTGTTAAGGTTATTTTTTGCCATTAAAGACATCGTATTAGTATTAATTACTTGTGCCATTTTTATCTCCTTTAATATTATTAGTAAAATCAACGTTATACTGATTATTAATTCAATATTCTTGCTGACAGATAATGTATCGGTAGTAAAAAAAGAAACTTTAATTTTTTTCTACATTATGGTTGATTTTACTCAGTTTTAATGGCGATTTTTGTTAGGTAAATTGATATAAATCATTTAATTAAATTATTTTTTATGTTTTATAAAATCGCACCGTTTTTATTATGTCTCGATAAAATTTCAAACCTGATTAAACTTTTTAGTAAGTTAGCCGATATAAAACTTATCGAATAATTGTTATAGGTTGATCAGATAATGGCAATGAGTGTGTTAGGTATCGGTTCAGGAATCGATCTTAATGAAGTTTTAAATCAATTAGAGTCTGTTGAAAAAACACGTTTGACTCCAATTAAATCACAACAAAAAGCGGTTAATGCCAAAATTAGTGGATTTGGTAAGTTAAAAAGTGCGTTGACGGCATTTAATTCAGCCACCGAAAAATTGCAGAAAAAAGATTTATTTCAAAGCAAAATAGCAACTGGCAATGATAGTTATTTTACAGCTAAAGTAAATAGTCAGGCACAATCAGGTAATTATGCTGTAAGCGTTGAGCAATTAGCGACTTCGCATAGCGTTGCAACAACGTCAATTAATGATAAAAATATGGGCTTAGGGAGTGATAGTGAAAGCCGCACAGTGACCATTAAGCAAGCTAATGGTAGTGAACTCTATATTGAGTTATCTAAAGACGAAACTTCGCTTGAGTCAATTGCTAATGCAATTAATCACGCCAAAGTAACTAATGCTGATGGTAGCACGAGTGAATCGACGATGAATGCAGCCGTTGTTCGTTCAGGAACAGGGAGTTATCAGTTAGTGATCACCGCTAAAGAGACTGGGGAACAACATACTATTACGTCCATTTCGTCAGATGATGAGCAGTTAAATAACATAATTGGCTTTGACTATAATCAAAAAGATAATGCTAATATGACTGAAGTTTGCCAAGCGCAAGATGCTAAGTTTACTTTTAATGGTATTGCCATTACCAGCGCTTCAAATACCGTTAAAGATGTGGTTGCTGGCATCGATATCACCTTAAAGGCAACGACTACAACTAGCGAAAATTTAACTATAACGGCTGATAACGAAAAAGCCGAAGAAGCCATTAAACAGTGGGTTGAGGCATTTAATCAATTACAATCAACCATATCGAGCTTGACTAAATTTACCGCAAAAGAGGCCAATTCCGAAGAGTTAGATAGTAATAATGGACCGCTCATTGGTGATTCTACTTTACGTAATATCGATCAAAGTATTCGTTCAATTTTTGCAAAAGGGCAGTCTGGGGAATTTTCGGTTTTAGCACAAATTGGTGTCAATATGGATAATAATGGTTCATTAACTATCAACCAAACTCAATTACAAAAAGTGCTGAGTGAAAATAGTGAAGCTGTTGCTGAGTTGTTTATTGGTGATGGTCAAAATAGCGGTATTGCTAATGAGGTTTTCGCTAAGATTAGTGGATTTATTGATAATGACGGTATGATTGATTCTGCAACGAATGGCTTAAATTCGACATTAAAATCATTAGATAAGCGTTATGAACAAGTGAATAACTCAATTGAACAAACTGTTGAACGCTATCGAGTACAATTTACTAAGTTGGATGTTTTAATCAGCTCGTTAGATAGCATGAGTAACTATTTATCTACTCAATTTGACATGATGGCCAATTTAAAAAAATAGGAATACCCGATGTATAAAGTTGGTTCTGATGCTTATCAGCAAGTGAATTTAGAAACTCAAGTTAGTCAGGCGTCCCCACATCAATTGATTGTATTACTGTTTGATGGTGCACTTAACGCTATTCGCTTGGCCAGTCTACACATTGAACGAGGCAATATTGCCGGTAAAGGCGCAGCAATTTCAAAAGCCATTAATATCATTGATAATGGCTTGAAAAGTTGTTTAGATCTAGAACAGGGCGGCGAAATTGCTGAAAATCTAGATCGCTTATATCACTATATGACCCAACAATTGGTGCTAGCAAATTTGCATAATGATAGGCAAAAATTACAAACTTGCTTTGATTTACTTGATAATATTGCAGAGTCTTGGCGCGAGATTGCCAGATAAAAAGGAATAGAATGTGAAAACATCTTTATTAGAACAATATGAACAACTTAATTATGTCACAGAACAAATGCTTATTAATGCGCGTGATGAAAATTGGGATCTATTGTTAACTTGGCAAGCTAAATATCATCAATTAACGAAAGCAATTATGCAGGCCGATGATCTCACTGCTGTTGATAAAATACCTTTAAAACAAAAAGATATATTTAGTATGTATATAAAAAATATTCATAGCTATCAACAGCAAATTAGTCAATTAATTATTTATCGTCATGCTCAATTAAAAGAGTTAATTGGCGAACAAGTCGATTATCAAACAAAGCTTGATAGCTATCAAAAAATCGCAAGTTTAATTTAGATTGCCTTATTAGCTTTAGTTTTATTAATAAAATACGGTTAAATATAACTATGTTGAGCAAAATAGTTATATTGTTGGCCAGTGATTTTTAGTTATGATAAGTGATATTGCAATCACTTATCAGATGTTTGAATCTTATTTAGCGTTACTTACAACCGCTTATAGTAATATGACGATCTGTGAGTCATGCTAAACCTGTTAAATTGAAGATAGCATAGACAATCACATCATTTAAACATTCATGTTCATGATTTCTTGATAGGCAGCAACGAGTTTATTACGCACTTGAATACCAAATTGAAGAGAAACCGAAGATTTTTGCATATTAACCATCACTTCATTTAACGTTATGTTGGGCTTTCCTTGTTCAAAAGCTTGTGCTTGATTATGGGCCTGAATTTGTGTTTGGCTAATGTGATCGAGTGCCATTTTTAATGCCGCAGTAAAATCAGATTGTGCGCTCTTTGATTGGTTGTTTATTGTGGAGTTGGTTTGATTAAAATCAACTAGAAACGTATTGTTAATTGTATTTAGCGTGTTCATGGCGTTAAAAGTCATCTCTTCTTAACTTGCTCAATATGTGATTGAATTTAACATACAACCTTAAATCTAAATGCCACAAGTAAGGGGTAAAGCATTTGCTTTTTTAGCTATTGATTTTTTTAAATGGATTGATAATAAACTCTAGAACAAATCTAATTAGTTTAGCATTAGGGTTTTTATGGATAGCCAAACTGTCGGTAACAAAGGCGAATCAATATTGAGTAAGTTACCATTTATCAATCAATTTAAACAAAATCGTAAAATGCTGCTGCTTGTTGCTGGCGTGGTTGTGCTTGCCATTAGTAGTATCGCCTATTTATGGTTAAAAGATGATAATTATGGGGTTTTGTTTAGCCAGTTGAGCGATAAAGATGGCGGCGAAATTATTAGCCAACTTGATAAGATGAATATTCCTTATCAGTTTTCATCTTCAGGATCGACTATCTTAATTCCTGCTGATAAAGTTTATGACACGCGCTTACGTATTGCCCAGCAAGGCCTACCTAAAGGTGGTGCTGTTGGTTTTGAATTACTCGACAAAGACAGCTTTGGTATGAGTCAATTTAATGAACAGATTAATTATCAACGCGCATTAGAAGGCGAACTATCAAGAACCATTTCAATTATTAGTAGTGTGGATGATGCGAGAGTGCATTTAGCGATGCCTAAGCCATCTTTATTTGTACGTGAACGAAAATTTCCTTCAGCGTCTGTAGCATTAACATTGTTGCCAGGACGATCATTATCGCAAGGGCAAATAGATGCTATTGTTCATTTAATTTCAAGCAGTGTACCGGAATTACAAGCAGAAAAAGTCACAATTATTGACCAACAAGGTCATTTATTAACGGGTGAAAAATTTCGCGACGGTAACGTCAACGTAGCGCAGTTAGAATACAGTCAAAAAGTAGAAGATACTATTCGAGAGCGGGTCGAAAAAATCATTACACCAGTGTTAGGTAAACAAAATATTATGGTGCAAGTTAATGCTGATATTGATTATAGCCGGCAAGAAGCAACATCTGAAACCTTTGATCCCAATGGCGATACTGCTCAGCAAACCTTACGTAGTAAGCATCAAGTGGAGAATCGTCAGTTAGCAGCAAACGATAACACCGGTGGTGTGCCGGGCGCTTTGTCAAACCAACCTATGCCAACACCGAGTGCCCCAATAGATGATAATCCAGACTCAAAATCAAAAGACGATAAGAAAAAAATTTATAATTTACAATCAAATAACACGTTAAATTTTGAAGTAAATAGACAAATCGTGCACAGTAAAATCCCAGAAGGGCGTATTAAACGATTGTCAGTTGCAGTGCTGGTTAATTATAAGTTTATGGCACAACAGTTGGATCAATCTCAATTACAAGAGCAATCTGACAATGCCAAGGAACCAGCACCACAATGGGTGAAATTAGATAAAGACGAACTAGAAAATATTGAAGCATTAGCGCGTCAAGCAATGGGATTTTCTGATTCACGCGGTGATACGTTGACAGTTGCAAATTTAAAATTTACCGATCAAGCGCTCGAAACGGATGATAGCTTGCCATTTTGGCGAACACATGAGTTTTATGATGTGCTAAAAACAGTAATTAAATATCTTGTTTATGTTTTAGTGTTATGGTTTGTTTGGCGCAAAATGTTACGTGCTTTATGGATTAAATTACAACGCCAGCTCTTTAATGTGAACCATGCTTCAACTGATACTAAATTATCGGGTGAGGATAAGTTAGATTATAAGGCGCATAGTAAACAGCAGCAGAAGATATTTGAAGATAATATGCAGCAGCAACAATATATTCGCAAAATTGTCGAGAAAGATCCTCGGGTCATGGCGTTAATTATACGTGGTTGGATAAGTAAGGCGGACACAAATCCATGAATTTAAGTTTAAGTGAATCTCAAAAAGCAGCAACCGTGCTAATGGTATTAGGTGAAGAGCTTGCCGCTAACGTTATGCAATACCTTAATCCCAAAGAGGTACAGCAAATTAGTAGTGCAATGATGTCGCTACCACAACTTTCTCAAGAACAGTTGAAAGACATCTTAAATGAATGTCAAAAAACACTTGAAGAGTGTGCAGTACTTAATACCGATACCAATGGTTATTTACGTTCAATTCTCGAAAAATCAATCGGTACTGAAAAAGCCGATCGGTTACTTGATGAGTTGTTAGAGGTCGATTTAGATGAAGCGAAAGATGGACTTGAGATGCTTAATTTTGTCGATGCAGCTAGAGCGGTTGATTTAGTTAAAAAAGAACATCCACAAATTATTGCTACAATTTTAGTTCATTTAAATCGAGATTTAGCTGCGGAAATTTTGAATTTATTTGATGATGAATTACGTAATGATGTCATGCTTAGAATCGCAACATTTGGCGGGGTTGAGCCGTCGGCACTTCAGGTTTTATCTGCCTCATTATCGACGTTACTACATGGTCAAAATATTAAACTTAATAATCTTGGTGGTATTCGTACTGCGGCTGAAATTATTAACTTGATGAAGTCACAACAAGAAGAATTGGTGATCAATTCCTTACGTGATTATGACAGTGAACTTGCACAGAAAATTATTGATGAAATGTTCTTGTTCGAAAATCTGGTTGAAGTTGATGATAGAAGCATCCAACGTCTACTTAAAGAGGTGGATAATGAAACATTGATTATTGCCTTAAAAGGGGCATCAGTGGCATTACGTGACAAGCTATTAAGTAATATGTCACAGCGTGCCGCTTCGATTTTACGTGAAGATTTAGAAAATAGACCACCAGTGCGCCTATCTCAAGTCGAAACAGAACAGAAGAAAATTTTGGTTATTGCGCGCAAATTGGCTGAAAGTGGTGAAATGATTTTAAGTAGCGGTGATGACGAATATGTATAATCGAACCAATACCATGAGTTGGGAACCATTAAGTTTTCAGGATTTAACGTTAGCTAAGTCGCAAAAGTTAACCAAAAAGAAAATAACTAAAAATGCTGATAAGGTTGAGCCCAAGCCAGAACCTAAAGTTATTGAAGTCGACAACAGTGTTATTGAACAACAATTAGCCATTATCAAGCAACAAGCAAAAGAGCAAGCTTATCAAGATGGATTTAATTTAGGGAAAGAAGAAGGGTTTAATATAGGCCAACAAGCAGGTTATGAGCAGGGGTATGCCATTGGTCAGCAAGAAGGCAAAGCGGTAATTGAACAGCAGCTTGATGCAGAAAAATTAAAAGCAGTAGAGACAATAGCTAATTTAGTTAGCCATTTTCATACCGCTATCAATCAAATAGATGATTTAATTGTCCCACAATTGTTTGATTTAGCCTTAGTTGCGGCACAAAAAACGGTAGGGACAATATCAAAAGTTAAACAAAAACAGTTAATGCATACCATTAAAACCTTAATTGACGAAGGTTCGATGATAATTAAGTCAGCTTCTTTGCATCTGCATCCCGATGATCTGTTATGGATTGAACCTTTATTACAAGATGAAATTAAACAATATCATTGGCAATTAGTTGCAGATACGAATGTTGAATTAGGTGACTGTAAAATATGGACCGATACTAATCAAGTCGATGCTAGCAATGCATGTCATTGGCAAATGATGGCCGATTGTATACAGGGAGAGAATCAGTAGCGTGAGCTTGGCAAAGCAATGGGCAGCTAAAATTGATTATGCCACACAGCAGCTGCAATCGTTATCGTTGATTCGGCATTATGGACGATTAGTTAAAGCTTCGGGCTTAGTACTTGAAGCTATCGGATTAAAATTACCGTTAGGATCAAATTGTTTTGTTGAACGGCAATCACATGGAAAAATCGATGCGGTGGAGTGTGAAGTCATTGGCTTTAACGATAAAACTCTATATTTAATGCCTTTTGATACCACTGAAGGTATTTTGTTAGGTGCTAGAGTTTATACCGCACAATATGATTTAGCTCACTTTAATCATAAAGTGTTACCTATTGGTATGGCATTGTTGGGTCGGGTTGTTGATGCAGCTGGAAGACCGTTAGATGGTATGCCATTACCAGAACATATTGAATATCAAGGATTAGCAAATTCATCGCTCAATCCACTACAACGTACACCTATTGATCAGATCTTAGATGTGGGTATTCGAGCTATTAATGCGCTGTTAACCGTTGGTCGAGGGCAAAGAATGGGGTTATTTGCCGGTTCAGGTGTTGGTAAAAGTGTTTTATTAGGGATGATGGCGCGTTATACCAAGGCCGATATTATCGTCGTTGGCTTAATTGGTGAGCGTGGTCGGGAAGTTAAAGATTTTATCGAAAATATTTTAGGGAAAGAAGGATTAGCGCGATCGGTTGTGGTAGCTGCTCCTGCTGATGTTTCACCGCTGCTACGTTTACAAGGCGCGGCATATGCAACAAAAATTGCAGAAAACTTTCGCGACCAAGGGTTTAACGTGCTACTCATTATGGACTCTTTGACCCGTTATGCTATGGCACAACGAGAAATTGCTTTAGCTATTGGCGAACCACCAGCTACCAAAGGTTATCCACCTTCGGTATTTGCTAAATTACCGGCATTAGTTGAAAGGGCAGGTAATGATGATAAAGGTCAAGGATCGATTACTGCATTTTATACCGTATTAACTGAAGGCGATGATCAGCAAGATCCGATTGCAGACTCAGCACGTGCTATTTTAGATGGGCATATTGTATTATCGCGTTCACTTGCAGAATCCGGGCATTACCCAGCGATTGATATTGAAGCGTCAATTAGCCGTGTCATGACTGATTTAACACCTGTTGCCGATGAAAAAAAATCTCGGTTATTTAAACAGCTATTTTCGAGCTTTCAACGAAATCGTGATTTGATTAATGTCGGTGCTTATGTTTCGGGCACCGATCCTCTGTTAGACAGTGCTATCACTTTGTACCCAGCAATGAAAGATTTTTTACAACAGGGTATTGATGAACATTGTAGTTATCAAGATGCTTATCAACAATTAGCCAGTATGTTGCAACCCATTTTAACTAATTAAAAGGGGGGAATGATGAATAAAAATTCAGGGTATTTGGCGTTTTTAACATTAAAAAAGTTAGCGAAAAAATCGCTAGATGATACGTTAATTAAGTTAAAAAAAGCTGATGATAATCAGCGCCATGCTCAGTCTCAGCTCAATTTATTAAATGAGTATTATCTTGAGTATCAAGGACGATTGAATAAAGCTTTATTCAATGGCATTAAAGGGCATGAATTATCAAATTTTCAGGCTTTTATTGCAACACTAGAGCAAGGTATTGCTAAACAAAGAAAGTTATTATTGACGTTAGATATCAAAAAGAAGCAGATAACGCATGAACTTAATCAATCTCAAAAAAATCTTAATACTTATAAAACATTGTTAGATAAGCAGCAGCAAAAATATGTAGAGCAACAAAACCGGTTACAACAAAAACTGACAGATGAATTTGCTCAGCAACAATTAGCCAGGAGAGCGTTAAATGAATATTAACCTAATCACTGATGTAGCATTAGCACCTTCAAAGCAGTTACCCTCAACTGATGAAGATTTGTCGTTGGTGGATAGCGAGTTATTTCAGCAATTATTACACGCTAATCAAAATCATGGGGTAGGTTTGCAACACAGCCTTAACTCAACACAAAAAATAGGTGATGATAGTGACGCGGATCAGCAACAAGATGATAGTTGTTTAGCTATGGTGTGGATAACGCCATCTCCGCTAGAAATCGTTAATTCACGAACAGATGTCACATTGAATGATATGATTGCCAATCATTTAATTGAAAAATCGCATTGCGCCTTAAATGCTAATCAACCGGCTAAAGTTGATAGCTTGCCGTTGAATACTTTGCAAAATGCTGATTCTCCAACAATTGCTAATAATCAAGTTACCGAGTTGTTGATATCGATCAATGATAGTGAACTATTGATCAACAACATCTCTCAGCCAGATGGATTCTTTAATCAACGTAATGGTGCTAGTAACCGTTTAATGGCAGAACATTTGGTGGATAAAACAATTGCGGCTCATTATTTGCAAACGGATGCACCAAGTCAGATGCTGGATTCTGATAGTATAAACAAACCAATTGCTTTATTTAATCAGTTTGTAACTAACCCTGTGGATAATGATACTGTCATTCATGCCCAAGCCGATAATCATGTTGTGACCAGTATTAATACGTTCACTCAACCTTTTTCACAACAAACTGCGCCTGTTACAACTTCGACTTTTATGATGAATTTGCCTATGCCAGTTGCTGTAACACAGTGGCAGGCAGCGTTGACAGAGCAAATTAGCTTAGTAACTCGTCAAGGTATTCAAAGTGCGGAAATCAAGTTAAACCCCGAACAATTAGGATCGTTACATATTAAGCTTGATCTGCTCGATGATAAAATCAATATGCATATGGTAGTTGCCCATTCGGCGGTTAAAAGTGTTTTGGAATCTACATTACCTTATCTTAGAGCTTCCCTTGAAGAACAAGGCATGAGTTTAGCGCAAACCAATATTAGTGATTTTTCAACGATGCATCATTCAGAGCAATCCTCTGGATATAAATCAAGTAAAAATCCTCAATTCACTGCTGCTAATTCAGATACCATTGATGAATCTGTTGAGCAAGTGGAGGGTGACAAGCCCTTATCGCACTTAGGATTAAGTATATTTGCTTAAGTGAAGGAGTTAGCTTGTGTTTAGCGGTTGTTTCAATGTTAAAAACGTCGAATAGGTGATATTTTTATTGTCTATTCTTCAAATCAAATTTTTAAGCATGATTTATTATTTTTGTAATTTTTACCATTTAGCTGGTCAAAAAATAATTTTTAATTTTTACTGAGATAATAATCAATATGCAAACTACCAAGAAAAAAGTAAGTATTTTAAACATAATACTTATTATCATTACGTTATTAGCATCAGGCACTGCAGTTTATTTGTGGTTACAAAATCATTCAAGTAACAAGCCTCAAGTTGAGCAAGAAACACCAATTGTATCTCCGGTATTTTTAACTTTAAAACCTTTCACTCTTTCGTTACCGGTTGCCGAAGATAACAGTGATGCGACTAAAATTTTGTATATTGGTATGGTGTTACGCGTTGCTGATGAGCAACAAAAAACAGTTTTATTAGAGTATTTACCAGAAGTGAGAAGTGATGTTTTACTTTTGGCATCAAAGCAGTATGTTAATAATCTTAAAAAAGAGAACGGTAAAACTGATTTACAAGAGAAGATTAAGTCAACGTTAACTCGTCAATATGACGCAAAACATTCTGTAAAAATTGATGAAGTGCTATTTACTGATTTTATACTTCGGTAAGTATTATGTCTGATAAGCAAGAATCAACAGTTGACATTAATCCCTCTACAGATGCTGAGTTTACTCATAACCCAGCAGAGGCTCAATCTGATATTTTGATTGATTCTCAGCAATCGATTGGTAAAAAGATTGAAGTCAAACCCTATGATTTATCGGTAAAACACAGCTTTATTCCAGAGCGATTAACCGCTTTAGAAATTATTAATGAGCGTTTTTCGCGTCAGTTTCGCATTGGCTTGTTTAATTTACTTCGTCGTAATACCGATGTTATTGCTTGCCCGATTGAGCCGAAAACATTTAAAGAGTTTTCGGCAATTTCAGCAACAAATCATCTAAATTTAGTCCATCTTAATCCACTGAGGGGGACGAGTTTATTTTCGTTTTCACCTGAACTGGTGTTTATTGTTGTCGATACTTTATTTGGCGGTGATGGTCACTTATCTAAAGTTGAAACAGAAGGGCGAGAATTTACTCATACTGAACAACAAATTATAAAACGAGTATTAGAGCTCGCTTTAACTATCTATCAAAATGCATGGACAGATATATATTCAATTGAAACTGAATATATTCGTTCTGAAATCCAAAGTAAATTTACCAATATTACCAGCTCGCCGGATGATGTTGTATTAACCACTACATTCAAAGTCGAAATTGGTAATTGTAAAGCTACATTTTGTATCTGTATTCCCTATGCAATGGTTGAACCCATCAAAGAATTACTAATAAAACCGCCAGTAGAACAACAAACGTATCAGGATGATAACGTTTGGATGAGTTCGTTAACCAGTGGTATTAAACAATCGACCGTTGAATTAGTGGCTAACTTTACTCATATCCATACCACAGTCAATAAACTTTTAGCCTTAAAAGTGAATGATATTTTAGTGATTGAAAAGCCTACACATCTTGATGTCACTGTTGGTGGGGTGCCAGTGCTAAAAGGTCACTATGGTAAAGTGAATAAACAATATGCAATTCAAGTCGAACAGGTAATTAATCCTGTTTTAGAACAACTGAATGAAGGAGCACTTAATGACTGATAGCAAATCAACGAATGATGATGATCAAACGTCCGCTGTGGCTGATGAATCAGTGAATAAACAAACTATTTTTGAAACACTATCACCACAACAAACCGAAATCAAAAAGCAAGATATCAATTTGATTTTAGATATTCCTGTGAATTTAAGTGTTGAATTGGGTCGAACCAAAATGGCAATTAAAGATCTCTTAAATTTAACGCAAGGCTCAGTTATTGCATTAGATGGTTTAGCCGGTGAACCTTTAGATATATTAATTAATGGTTATTTAATTGCACAAGGTGAAATTGTGGTGGTGGGTGATAATTATGGTGTGCGAATTACTGATATTATTACACCTTCTGAACGTGTACGTAGATTGAGTCGTTAATGTCTAGTAACAATCAACATACATCTCCAGCAATATCCACAAGTGAGCATACCGTGTCTTCTTCGCCAGAAATGAACCTATATACACAAGTTGCAACATCGATGGGCCTATCCTTTGTTTTAGTTATTAGCGTTATTTTGTTATTAGGTTGGATGGTCAAGCGGCTGAGTTGGAAAAAAAAGACAAAGCAGTTAATCGAGGTTAAATCTATCTATAATTTAAGCCCAAAAGAACGCATTATTTTAGTACATGTTGATCACCAATTATTGGTTGTCGGGGTGAGTGCACAACAAATGACGTTATTACATACGATAGATGAGCAACGTACTGAAATGTTATTATCCCAACCTACCACAAGCAAAGAATCAAGTAAAAATAATTTATTTCATCAACTATTACTGTCTACGTTAAGTTCAAAAAGGAGTAATAACGAGTGAAGTTAAAAATCTTTTTTTTACTTAGCTTATTATTATTCAGTCACTTATGTCAGGCTGACGTTTCACCGTTTTCTTTGATTGCTGAACCCACGGCGCAAGGTGGGCAAAGCTGGTCATTGCCAGTTGAAACGTTAGTTTTTATTACACTACTGACCTTTATTCCGGCTATTTTGCTGTTAATGACCAGTTTTACGCGGATTATTATTGTATTAGGTTTGTTACGTAATGCACTTGGCACTCAGTCAGCGCCACCTAATCAAGTGATATTAGGTATTGCGTTGTTTATGACATTTTTTATTATGTCACCGGTATTTGATAAAATTTATCAAGATGCTTATTTACCCTACTCTCAAAACCAAATTACCCTGCATCAGGGCTTATCTACAGCCAGTCAACCATTACGAGAGTTTATGTTAACTCAAACTCGTGAAGATGATTTAGCGTTATTTGTAAACATGTCTCATTCAGGTGATATTGCAACGCGTGATGAAATTCCTTTAAAAATATTGGTGCCCGCGTTTGTGGTGAGTGAACTTAAAACCGCTTTTCAAATCGGTTTTACTCTTTTTATTCCCTTTTTAGTGATTGATTTGGTGGTAGCAAGCACACTCATGGCACTCGGTATGATGATGGTTCCACCAGCAACGGTATCTTTACCATTTAAAATCATGCTGTTTGTGTTAGCCGATGGGTGGCACTTATTATTAGGATCGTTGGCCCAAAGTTTTTTTAGTTAAGGAGTGTTATGTCATCTGAATATATCAGTACATTAGCGATGCAAGCGATAAAAGTGGCAGGTTTACTTGCTGGTCCTTTACTCCTTGCTGCACTGATTACTGGGTTGATTATTAGTTTGTTACAAGCGGCAACTCAAATTAATGAAATGACATTGTCATTTATTCCAAAGATTCTGGCGGTAGTTGTAGTACTCATTATTTTAGGCCCATCAATGTTATCAACAATGATTGATTATATTCGAATTGTTATTACCGATATTCCAAACTTAACGCGTTAAGCTTAATGGATTTTAATATTCAGCAACTACTTAATATTGATTTGTTTACTTGGATAAAACAATGTTTTTTTCCATTTGTACGCATTTTAGCATTGATTATGGTTGCTCCTATTACCGGCGAAAAAGAGGTCCCTAAGCGACTTAAGATTGGTTTAGCTTTATTTATTACTATACTTTTACCCTTACCTGAGTTTGATAATACTTTAGGGATCTACTCTTTTATCGGGGTTGCTGTTATTTTGCAACAAATTGTCATCGGTGTCATGATGGGTTTTACTATGCAGTTAGCATTTATGGCAGTCAGGTTTTCTGGTGAATTAATTGGTATGCAAATGGGACTTGGTATGGCGACTTTTTTTGATCCAATTGGTGGTCCTGCAACCTCGGTATTATCGCGCTTAATTAATATCGTCGCACTGTTAATTTTTTTAAGTTTAAATGGTCATTTGTGGTTGTTATATGGCTTGGCTAATAGCTTTGATATCATTCCAATTAGCTTTACCTCTTTAAAACAAAATGGCTATTTAGTTTTAATTGAGGTCAGCGCATCATTATTTGTAAATGGTCTTATGTTAGCACTCCCGTTAATGACATTGTTGTTGATAATAAACATTGCACTTGGTTTATTAAACAGAATGACACCACAATTATCCATTTTTGTGGTCGGCTATCCGGTGACCTTATTATTGGGACTGACCATGTTAACTTACCTAATTTCAACATTACCTGTTTTTGCCGAATCTATTTTTGAACAAATGTTTGAACATATTTCAACCATGCTTTTGGATTTAAGTGATAGTAATTAACTCTAAAATTGATAGGGTTATATGCTAGCTTTATAAATTGTACAGTAATAAGACAATGTTATATTTATAATTCAATTTTGAGTTCTTTTTTATTGCAAATTTATGACTATTTTGATGAAAAGAAAAGTAATCAAAAAGCCAAGTTATAGTACAAATGTGTAAACGATTAATGGTCTAACTGATTAAATAAGTGTTAATAATTCCGTCATATACTTGACATTTTTTTATAATAATAAGGGTATACAACAAGATCGTTTTCATTTAGCATACAAGCATATTTAATGCAAATTACGTTGTATTGCATAGTTATTAAACAGATTCATTCTTCCAATTTTAGAAAAATTTATATTTATATTTATATTTATGAAAAATAAGGAATAATTGTCAAAAGAGGTAAAGTATGTTAAAATATGGTCCTAATCAAGCATCAAGCATCAAGCATCAAGCATCAAGCATCAAGCATCAAGCATCAAGCATCAAGCATCAAGCATCACAATAATTGATCATTTTCTGTTCTATAACGGTTTTCTTTTTTATATCTCTTCTTATTTCAACTATTTTCTACTTTATGCAATTGCCACTAAAAATTATCGAACTGTATGTCGTATAAAAGTAATCGATATCCTTGTTATTTTAATTTTGCTCGCTACTTTTTTATTGCCAATTAATTCTGCTGATGCGCTATCTGCGGTAACATCTCAAAAAATTATTGGTAATTCACCTAGATTTGTTGATGTTCAAAATGCTACCAATAAGCTTGGGTTCAAAGTGAATGGTATCTTGTATCGTGAATTTGACAATAATATCAAATCAACAGAAATAAAAGTGTTTGATGGAGAATTTACCTTTGATAATTTTCAAGTTCAAAATTATGACACCAGCAATCTGGTAGTGTTAAACAATTATAAAGATAGTGATGGTGATGGTGCCCATTTAAATACCCCTTTTATTATTACTGAAACTGAATATAAGTGGTTTGATAATAGCGGTAAGCAAATAGATTCAAGTGAATATCAGCATAGTATTGGCTGTGGTAGTGGTTATTATATGCCTCTAAAACTGGTTATTGCTACACAAGTTAAGGTTAAATCACAATATGGGATACCCGATGAGAGTGAATATATAACATTAAAAAAAGAGTATAAAATTGCCACTAAACCTGCCATATGTTTTGCAAAACCTAACGCAACCATTACTGTTGAAAATGCCCAGTGGCATAGTTTTGATGACAATGGTAATTCACAACCTTGGAATCTCAATAATGCGCAAATTAGTTCGATATATGGTGGTGGGCGCACCACTGATTATGTCCTGAATTTTGGTTTTAAAGCATCACCGACACAATCAAATGGAAAAAAATTTCCAACCACTGGTTTTCCTGGGGCTAAATTTCAGTTAGTAATGGCGGGTTCGCAATATGATTATCGTTTTTCTTTAATAACACCAACAAGCGATGTGGTTACGGTTAGTGCAGATGGGTTTGTTACTTTAAACAAGAAACCTGTGGGTAATGTAACTATACGTGCCACGCTGAAAAGAGAGCCAGCGATCACGTTTGATTATACTTTTAATCCAACATCGGTTTGGGCGGTGCCTACAGGGGATTATTCTGCTATTTGGGCCGTTGCTGTTCAAGATAAGTGTGGTAGTGAATCAAATGTATTAAGTCGGCAAGAACTGACTAATTCACCACAAAATCAAGCTCCTCAATTTTGGACTTATTTCGATAATAACTATACTCGCAAGATAGGCGGTGGACTTAGTGCTGAGTGGGGACAAATGAATCAAACAAGTTATCCAGATTCTAATTGGCGCAATGAGCATTATTGGACCAGAGATTACTATTCACCAGACAGGCATTTTGTTGTACATAGTGTTAATGGTGGAGTCGGTTATGATGGCTATGAAAACAAAATAGGGAAAATTAATTATATTGCTTGTAAGCAATAGCTATATTTACATATAAATCACTCCAGCTATAATTTTTTAGATAAAAAGAGTTATCAAGGATAAATAATTAAGGGATGATGTGATTATCGTCCCTTAATATAATATTTATTTTAATTTAAATTTTGTTTAGCTAGACTATTAATTTTCATGCCAACCTAGATAATCAAGCATGATATCCATTGGCGGTTTTTTACTATTTTTTTGATGTAAGGCGTTGTACACTACTTTGCCTTGTTCTAGCTCTGCTTTTGTCATTTTACTTTGTAGAACAGCTAAATTATTTGGTGCTTCTCTATCACCTTGATTGACTGCACTGGCAAATAAAGCCCAAGCAACAGACGTGTTTTGTGGTAAGATTTCGCCGTTAAGTGCCATTACACCCAGATTATTCATTGATTTGCCATCACCTTCATTTAGTCCGGTAAAATAATATCCCATTGCGGTACCCCAATCTTGTTTTACGCCTCGACCGAGTTCATATAATACAGCTAGGTTACCATTGGCTTTTACATTACCTTTTTCAGCTGCTTTTTTATAATACTTTACTGCAGTTTGATAATTTTGTTCAACACCTAAACCTTTTTCATATAAGGTACCAAGACTATTGTATGCTCGTGGGTCATCATTTTCTTTAATGGCTTTTTGAAAAAGCTTATATGCAACATCATACTGTTGATTTTGTGCTGCCTCGGCTGCTTCATCATAAGTTGCTGCTAAAGCGAGTTGAAGCGAGCTAAAGCTAAAAAACAATACAATTATCACTTTTTTAAACATGATTATTCTCCTTAATGTTGCAATAAACAAAAATTACAACTGCATAACACTTCATGTTGTTAACCTTATTTTCAATCGGTTATATGGTGATTGATTTACCAACATGATCTAAATACAAAATGAGCTTAAAAGTGAATATTGTCAATGTAAAGCAGTTAGATGAGCATTAATAGCCTAAGAAGTTTTAAAACAAGTTTGCGGAACAATTGGCGGGAAAACTATTTGTAACACTGATTGGAACAGCATTACAAATAGTCACTAACTAAGCTTTCTTAACAAAGCAGGCTTTTAGCATGATTTTCATGCCATCAATTTTACAATCGATTTCATGATCGCCTTCTACTAAACGAATACCTTTTGCTTTAGCGCCTTTTTTCAGCACAGTTGATGATCCTTTTAATTTAAGATCTTTAATTAAAATAATATCATCGCCATCAGCCAGTAAATTTCCATTGCTATCTTTTACTTGAAGCTCGTCAGATGCTTCAGTAGCTTGGTTTGGGTCCCACTCATAAGCACATTCAGGGCAAACATAAAAAGTACCATCATGATAGGTATGTTCTGAATGGCATTTAGGGCAGTTAGGTATAGATTCCATAATATATGATTAATCCAAATTGAATAAAATAGGGCCTACTATAGCAAAAAAACGTTATTAAGTCATGATAATGATGTTTTGAACGTCATCTAATATGAGGTCAATTCATGCAAAAATTCATGATTGTCGTCAATTCAACGATAAGGACAGAGATTATTTATGTTTCAATCCAAAATAGTGATAAGTTTATGCTTTGTGATATTCAATATCATCTCTTGTAAATAATAAATCAACTAAAGCTTTTATTCTTTGGTGAAGGGTTTTATTTGTATAATTAAACCTCCAAGTGCATTATCACTTAAATCAGCTTTTATAATTTACACATCTTTAATAATGCTTTGTTATAGATCAATATTTTAGATCTATCTTGCTGTTATGCTAAAAAATCGGTTATATTAAAACCATATTGAATATTTTTTAATTGGTTGCAGTTATGCTTAAAAACATCGTAGTAAAATTATCGTCCTTAATCTTAACGTTCACCGCTATATTCTTCCATCCTTTAGCAATTGCCGATCAAATCCCACAACCAGAATCACCAAATGTCACTATTGGTATTCAACCTTGGCTTGGTTATGGACAATGGTATATTGCTAAAGAAAAAGGTTTTTTTAACGAAAATGGTTTAACCAATGTATCGATGATCAATTTTATTGAAGATAAAGATATTAATGCGGCTTTAGCCAGCGGACAAATTGATGGTGCGAATGTAGCAACCCATACCGCTATGAGTATGGTAGCAGCAGGCATTCCAGTTAAAATTATTTTATTACTTGATACCAGTAAAACTTCAGATGCTATTTTAGTTGAGCCAAGCATCAAAACATTAGCAGATTTAAAAGGTAAGTCTATAGCTTATGAAGAAGGTACCACCAGCGATATTTTATTACGTAATGCGTTAGATAAAGCCAACATAGCATGGGATCAAATTACCCCAGTACCAATGCCAGCAGCTTCAGCAGGCTCTGCATTAATCACTAAACGCGTCAATGTCGCTGTAACTTATGAGCCATATATTACCGTAAGTAAAGCAAATGATGCTTCTATTCAAGTATTATATGATGGTGCGCAAGTTCCAGGTTTGATTAGTGATGCCTTTGTTGTTCGTAATGAAGTAATTGAAAAAAATCCAGGCAAAGTTTATGCACTTGTTAAGAGTTGGAATGATGCTGTACGTTATTATCATCAAAATACTCAAGATGGACGCGCAATTATTGCAAGAGGTATTGGTGAGTCACCGGAAGAAATCACCACTGCTTTTGATGGTGTCGAATATCTATCTATTGCTGATAATAATCAGCAATTCAATGGAGCATTTAAACAAAATACATTTGCACAAATATTAAAAGCGGCTACCTCAGCAGGTATGATTATGCAACCAATAAGCTATGAAAATGTTATTGATAGTCGATTTGTTGATAATTTATCTAACTAGGTATGAAAGTTAGTGTTTAAATTGTTAGTATTTATTAAGTATGAGTAGTTGAGTTGCAATAATGGTATCTAAAAAGTCCTTACAAGGCAAACACACGTCACAGCGTATATTTACAATAGGTAGGCAGCTCTCGCGCCGTAGTATGTTAACAATTTCAATAGTGACATTTGGCTTACTTTTGGTGTTATGGTGGGGTGTGACAACTTACGGTTTAGTTCAACCTATATTTATTCCTTCCCCTCCATCGGTTTGGCAGCGGCTTGTTGCCTTATGGGATAATGGTACATTAATTTCTGATATTCAAGTCAGTGTTTATCGAATTCTTACCGCTTTTATTATTTCGTCGATTATGTCAATTATCATTGGCGTGTTAGCTGGCTGTTTTGCGGTTGGTAAAGCCATTATTGAGCCATTAGTTGATTTTATTCGATATATGCCTGTTGTAGCATTTGTACCATTAACTATTTTATGGTTCGGTACTGGCGATCAGCAAAAATTTATCATTATTTGGATTGGTACTTTTTTTCAACAAGTTTTAATGGTGATTGATGCGACTAAACGTGTACCAGCCGATTTTATTGGTTTAGGGCGAACGTTAGGGATGAGTGAAAGTAAAATTCTTTTCAAGATTGTTATCCCTTCTGCTTTGCCTGCTATTTGGGATACCTTACGTATTAGTCTTGGTTGGGCATGGACTTGGTTGGTTGTCGCTGAATTAGTCGCGGCAACGTCGGGTTTGGGCTATCGAATTCTACTTTCACAGCGTTATTTTCAAACGGATACTATCATTGGTTATATTTTAATTTTAGGTTTATTGGGATTAATAACAGATCAGTTAATGCGCCTATTTGAAAAAATACTATTCCGCTATAATGTGAGGTCAAAATAATGGCGAGCTTAACTATCAAACATCTGAATAAAAGTTTTTGTTTAGGTAAGCATCAGCGCAATGTATTAAGTGATATAAATTTATCGGTTAATGATAATGAATTTGTTTCAATTGTTGGCGCTTCTGGTTGTGGTAAAAGTACACTATTATCGATTATCGCAGGTTTAGAATCTTATGATAGTGGTGAAGTTTTCGTGGATGATAAACCCATTTATACCCCAGGGCTTGATCGTGGTGTGGTTTTTCAATCTTACACTTTATTACCTTGGCTTACTGTCCAGCAGAATGTTGAATTTGCGCTTTCAGCTGCCGGTTACTCTGGTCACGAAAGCCGTGATATTGCCAAAGAACACCTTGAGTTAGTCAATTTATCTAAGTTTGCTAAGGTTTATCCTAATCAATTATCGGGAGGTATGAAACAACGCGTTGCGTTGGCGAGAGCGATTTCATATCGTCCTAAGATTTTATTAATGGATGAACCATTTGGTGCATTAGATGCAATTACTCGTCATCAAATGCAAACATTATTGACTAAAATATGGGAACAACATCGGCTCACTGTAATCTTTATTACTCATGATGTTGAAGAGGCAATTTATCTTTCCGATAGAATTGTTTTATTATCAGTGAAACAAAAAGGGATTAAAGCAATTTTTCCCGTTAATCAAATGCGGCCAAGAAATAAATCTACCTTAAATACGGGCAATTTTTTAAATCTGAATCAACAAATCCTTGATGCCATCAATCAAGATATTGAATAAAACATTATTGTTACAGTCACAATAAGACAATCAAAAAAGGATTGTTAAACGATATTGTATTATAGACGTCAATTTGCTTTCTTTTTTATAAGATAAAAAAAAAGGTGCACATTGTGCACCTGCTTCTGAGCTAATTAAGAGCACTCATCGTGCTCTAGTTATTATCTAAAATTATTTAATAACTTTAGCAACAACACCCGCACCAACAGTACGGCCACCTTCACGAATCGCAAAACGTAAACCTTCTGCCATCGCAATTGGGTGAATTAATGATACTGTCATTTTGATATTA
>NZ_LZGO01000013.1:0-32108 GCF_001690235.1 Gilliamella sp. wkB292 | reverse complement strand
AAATAACGGGGGAGTAAACAAAATAAAAGGATAATAAACATCTTTCATTTTCTTATATGAATAACAAAATGATAAATAGATAATAGTAAAAATATTGGATTTTGATCAATACAAAACACGAGTTACTGATATTAATTACCCAATTTTTTATATAGTTTAACGAGTTAACTCAATGTTCTTTATTCGCATAATACAGGGATAGTTTTTAAATTAAACCCAGCATCTTTATAAGATTTGTATCTTTCTCGTGCAAGCGATTTTAATCGCTCATCAACCGGAACAAAGTCTATAATATTATGGTAAACTGCCGAAAAATCAGGAAATTGCTCTTGCAAGTTAATTAAGATTTGTCGATTACCATTACTACGCTTTTGCGGCCAACAAATTTCAACAGGTGATCCACCCTTCATACCTTCACCGGCTAAATTATGTGGTACAAAATTATTTGTATCTAATTGCCAAAGATACTCATCAATTCTCTCTGCTTGCGTTTGGTCATGACAAGTCACAAGTATACGTTGATTGTTTTGATATGCTTCAACAATTTTTTCACAAGCAAGTTTTTCATGATATAAAATACCAGATTCATCTGTTTGAGTCTGGTTTTCTAAAAGATAAAAAATGACTTTTTTCATATTAAAACGAATTTATTGAGCCATTAAATATTCAACTAGCATCGCCACAGGTCGACCAGTCGCACCTTTACTCGCGCCAGATTTCCAAGCTGTTCCAGCTATATCTAAATGCGCCCATTGATATTTTTCAGTGAATCGAGACAAGAAACATGCAGCAGTAATTGTCCCACCATCGCGACCAGCAGCATTAACAATATCAGCACATGTTGATTTAATTTGATCTTGGAAATTATTATCAATTGGCAATGCCCAAGCTTTATCATCAGCGTTATTTGATGCAGTAACTAATTGAGCCACTAATTGTTCATTATTACCCATCACGCCAGTATAATGATGGCCTAAAGCAATAATACAAGCCCCAGTTAATGTTGCAATATCGATAACAGCTTTAGGTTGATATTTTTCGACATAGGTTAATACATCGCATAACACCAAACGACCTTCTGCATCGGTATTAATCACTTCAACAGTGATACCAGACATAGTGGTTAAAATGTCCCCTGGACGGTAAGCATTACCATCTGGCATATTTTCACAACCCGCCATTACACCAACTACATTAATAGGTAGTGCTAACTCGGCTACGGCTTGCATAACCCCATAAACAGTTGCTGCACCACACATGTCGTACTTCATTTCGTCCATACCGGCAGCGGGTTTAATTGAAATACCACCTGAATCAAATGTTAATCCTTTACCAACTAAAACATAAGGTTGAGCACTTTTATCTTTAGCACCGTTGTATTCAATAACGGTCATAATTGATTCGTTCTCTGAACCGCGACCTACCGCTAAATAAGCATTCATATTTAATTTAGCTAACTCTTTTTCACCTAGGCACGACACTTTTAAAGATGTATGCTTTTTACCCAATTTTTTACCTTGTTCAGCTAAATATTGGGCATTGCATACATTAGATGGCATATTAGCAATCGTTTTAGTTGTATTGACAGCTTCAGCAATAATTTGACCTTGCACTAAATAATTTGTAATAGATTTAAGCTGTTTTTTATCACTAAACAATAATGTTATTTTATTTAAATTTGGTAATGGGGATTTTTTTGATTTAAATTGATCAAAATTATAAGTTATATCGTTAATAATTTGGGGTAATTGCTTAACAATATCGTGATTAATTGCTGAACAAATCGTTAACAAATCCCAGCTAATATTTTTAACTTTCTTTTCAATTAATGTTGTAATAACGGCTTTTATAATAGTTTTAGCTCGGGTTAAATCAAACTCTTTCAATTTACCACAACCAACAAATAATAATTTTTGTTTTAAATTATTTGAACCAGAATATAAAAATGCCGTTCTACCCAGTTCACCGCTAATATCTTCTGATTTAATTAATTGATGAATAAAACCATTAGTAGCGTCATCGACTTCTTTCAATATTGCAGACTTAGTTTTGTCGGCATTAACGGCAATAACTAAACATTCTGATTTTTGATCTGTGATAGTAAGGCTATTTTTAATTAAAATTTCCATAAGGGTTCTCTTTTATTATATTCGTTGTGATTACTAATATTTTATCGGTTCGTTTGGGGATAGCAACAAAAAGATAACTAAACAAAACAAATCAGATTATAATAGACAAATTTTTAGAAACGTTTAGATAGGTTAAATGTGATAATTCGTCGATATTTAGTTAAAGAAACATTAAAAACACAAGGGGCAATACTATTTATTTTGTTATTAATTTTCTTTTCACAAAAATTAATTAGAATATTATCCAGCGCTATTGAAGGCAATATTCCACGCGATTTGATTATGCCTTTACTGGTTTTAGGTATTTCTAATATGGCCGATTTAATTTTACCTTTGAGTCTTTTTCTTGGCGTTTTAGTGACCTTTGGCCGTTTATATTCTGATAGTGAAATGGTTGCCATGCAAGCCTGTGGAGTAAAAAAGAATTTAACCTATCAAGTTGTGTTTTTTCTATGTATATTGACTTGTGCATTAACCGCAATAAACTGCCTTTGGTTTGGGCCTTGGTCAAGCCTTAAACAAGATCAATTAATTGAGAATGCTAAAATTAATCCTAGTTTAGCGGGACTTTTAGCGGGTCAATTCCAACAAACACCAGATGGTAATTCAGTCATTTATATCAACAGTGTCAATAATAATGCTCTAGATAAAGTATTTATTGCGCAAATCAATCCTAAAAACAACCAACGACCGTCAATAATTATTGCTAATAAAGGTAAAACCGGTCATGATGATGAGGGTAACCAGATTATTACATTAGAAGATGCCAATCGTTATGAAGGTACGGCGCAGTTAAAAGATTTTCGTATATCAAATTTTCATAATTACTTAGGTATTATAAAGCCTAAAGCGCTAGATTCTATTGATGATGAAAAAACCGATGTTCAGCAATTGAGTTTAACGAATTTAATCCAAACTAAAACGATAAAAGCAGAAGCTGAATTTTATTGGCGACTAACACTTATTATTTCTGTCCCACTTATGGCATTTTTAGTTATACCGCTAAGTGTTTCTAACCCTAGGCAAGGACGCTTGGCACAAATTTTACCAGCCCTATTGCTGTATTTAATTTATTTCCTATTAGCAAGCTCGATTAAAGCAAATGCTGGTAAAGGTCGATTAGATCCAGCCTTATGGTTTTATGTTATAAATTTAACCTATTTCATATTAGCTATATTTTTGAATTGTTGGGATAACTTATTTATGCGTAAACTTCGTTTAAAATATATTGCATCATAAAGGAGAAAAAGGATGTTTTCGATTTTAGATCGCTATATTGGTAAAACTATTTTAAGCACAATTGGTATTTGCCTGTTTTTATTAATTAGCTTATCGGGCATTATTCGTTTTATCGACCAATTAAGAAAAATAAAAGTTGACTACGATGCTTTTGCTGTGGGCATCTATTCTTTGTTGATGGTACCAAAGGATTTAGAGATTTTTTTCCCTATGGCGGCATTACTAGGTGCATTAATAGGTTTAGGCATATTAGCTTCTCGTAGTGAGCTAATTGTTATGGAAACCTCTGGATTTAGTCGTTTTAAAATAGCGTTAGCGGTGATGAAAACAGCATTACCATTAGTCATTTTAACAATGGCGATTGGTGAATGGGTTGCTCCCGTAAGTGAACAAACTGCTCGTAATATGCGTTCTGAAAAATTATATGGAAATTCATTAATGGCACAACAAGGTGGTCTGTGGGCAAAAGATGGCAATGATTATGTATTTATTGGTCATGTCAATAATGATAACTCTATTGCTAATATTGATATTTATTCAGTAGATAATAATAAATTATTATCAATTACTCACGCCGAAAGTGCTGTATTCAAAGATAACATATGGACTTTATTACAAATTGAAAGAAATGATCTAACCCAACCAAACAAAATAATCGGTAATGATATGGTATCAATGCCATGGAAAACAAACATCACTCCAGACAAACTTAATATTGTCGCTTTCGATCCTGATTCACTATCTGCTTCTGGACTTTATCAATACGCCCAATATTTAAAAAGTTCAGGTCAAGACACAAAATATTATGATTTACTTTTCTGGAAAAAACTTATTAAACCGATTTCTGTTGCAGTAATGATGTTATTAGCACTTTCGTTCATTTTTGGCCCTTTACGTAGCGTATCGATGGGAGTACGTGTCATTATTGGGATAAGTTTTGGATTTATCTTCTATATTGCGGATAATCTTTTTGCACAAGCTAGTATTGTTATGGGTATCTATCCTGTGATAGGGTCAATGTTAACAAGTTTAGTTTTTTTAATTATCAGCTATGTTTTATTTAAACGTAAGAATTAGCTAGCAATTTTTATATTGTTCATCCTTAATGATAGAGATAACAAGTATTTTAAAAGTTATTTTTGCGCATAATTCAATGCACACGTAGGCAAAATAATTAGGCTTTTTATCTCTATTTTAATCATCTCAATGTAGTTTGTCATAAAGAAAGATTAAATATCATAACGTTGCTTCTACCTAATTACTAAAAACAAAAAATTACTAAGCCGAAAACTCATCAGCATTGCGCTAAAAATATTTATCTTGATATCAGTCAATATTTAATCCAAAAGTTAACAGGATAATTCTATTTCAAAATTAAGCTTTCCTATTCACATGTGTCATTAAAGTATAGTCGAAATCAGTGAGGATGTTTAAAAAACAGAACAATTGCAACAGAAATACTTTCGCTATGGATTAAACATAAGTATTAACCGAAAATTTATTAAGATTTGAAATCTAGTCATCAAAATAGAATGATGCTAGTAAAGTTAAGTAGACAACGAGATATCGTAATAATCACTTTTATGCTAATTTATCTTTATTAAGACACCCATCATGTTGATCTTCATTGTTAGTATTTGAGGTGTTATTTTAAAAAAAGCATTTAACTGATAATTTAAATTGCTTTAATGGTTTTCGATAGCGAATGTATTGACAAACCTACCTAATAAAATTGATTACAAAGAAAGCTGAAAATCCTACCAACCGTCGATACGATGATAGGATTAAAATTATTTAATATTACTCAAAAAGCGGTAAGTATTGACCATAACCTGCTGCTTGAAGTTGTTCTTTCGGTATAAAGCGTAAAGCAGCAGAATTGATACAATAGCGTAATCCTCCTAATGATTTTGGACCATCATCAAAAACATGACCAAGATGGGAATCGGCTTTTAGTGAACGCACTTCGGTACGATGCATGCCATGACTTTGATCTAGTTTTTCAATGATGCTCTTGTTATCAATTGGTTTACTAAAACTTGGCCAACCACATCCAGAATCAAATTTATCTAAGGAGGTAAATAATGGCTCTCCCGAGACTATATCGACATACAAACCGTCTTGATGATTAGTATTGAATTCATTTTCAAAAGGCGGCTCAGTACCATTTTGTTGAGTAACATAATATTGCATTGGACTCAATGCTGACACTGCTTTTTCTTTCATTAACTTATTCATAATGCACCTAACTTTTTAGAGTGTTAAACATTAATTAATGGTAAAGATTGGCTTTACAGCATCGATTGTAATACTTTATCTCTCAGCCCTAAATAATGATACAAAGCTCCTGCAATATGTAAAACCAAAAATACCGCTAACAAATAGCAACCTAACAGATGAGCACGATGAAAAAACATATACCCCGCATTTGGCATATCGATAGCAGGAATTGAGATCACCCCAAAAACATTAAGATCATGACTACTCATCAAATACCCCGACAATGGAATAAAAAGCAATAAAATATAGATAAATCCTTGTATTGATTTTGACAAAATTCGTTGGAATTTTTTATCATAAGGCAAAACATTAGGCACGCCCTGTTTGATGTTGATATAAATGCGCCAAATCGTCAATAAAAATACCACTACGCCAAAAGATTTATGCAGTAAATAAATAGAAAACATTCCGCCTAAAAATTGCGATAAAGTGATTTTAAATAGTAACAGTGATGCCACCATACAAACCAACATCGCAGATAGCCAATGGTTCCATTTTTGACAAGTGCTATATTGAGGATCATTTTGCATTATTTATTCACCTTTGGATTGTTTTTATCTAACCAATGTTCGGATATAAAGTGAGAACGTCCAGACATTTGATAATAACGGTCATAATGTTGTGATTGTTTTTTATAGTAGTTTTGATGATACTCTTCTGCTGGATAAAACTCGACAGCAGGTTCTATCTTCACTTGAATAGGACTAGAAAATCGGTGACTTTCTTCCAATGCCTGTTTTGATTCTAGTGCAAGTTTATGCTGAAATTCATTATGATAAAAAATAACGGGGCGATAAGAATCGCCTCTGTCAGCAAATTGACCGCCTGAATCAGTTGGATCAATCTGTTGCCAAAAAATATTCAACAACGTTTTATAGCTAATTTTTTTCGGATCAAAAGTGATTAAAACCGCTTCGGTATGACCAGTATCACCTTGACAAACTTGTTGATAAGTAGGATTAGCTACATGCCCCCCCGTGTATCCTGACACCACATCAATTACACCTTCATATTTATCAAAAGGTTTTACCATACACCAAAAACAACCACCTGCAAAAGTTGCTTGTTCATATTGTTGCATATAAACCTCCAATTAAACGATATTAATTAAAAGCGTTGCCGTTTACATAATACCACTATTACTGCAAACATCTCTATTATTAATCACTTTTTTTTACTTGAAAATGATTAAATTATCACCACATTGAGTTGTAAGGAGGAATTCTATCATGGCAAGTGGCTGGGCATCAGATGATGCAGTTAATCAACAAATTGAAGGAACTATTGCAGATGCAATTGAAAACGCAAGGCGTCAATTAAAACAAGGTATAGAAAGTGCTCATTTTTGTATTGAATGTGGCGATCCTATACCCGAAGCACGACAATTAGCTTTACCGGGAGTTCAATATTGCTTAGTTTGCCAGCAAAATATAGATAAAACTTTAGCTAAGACGGCAAATTTATATAATCGACGTGGTAGTAAAGATAGCCAATTACGTTAGAATTTATTAGGGTGGATAGTTATCCACCTATTTATAAAATAAAATCAATAAATTATTCTTATTTATTTTCTTTATCGTAAGGATAAATAATTAATTTATTATCAAACCATTCAGCACAGAAAATGTCTTCCAATTTTTCATAACCCTGTTTCTGAATTTCCTCTACAATCCAATCTTCGTTTTTATTTATTTCTTTCAGGTTTTCTTGACTTATTTTTCCTTCCTCAATAACAAGTACGGCGATATCTTTTTCACCTTTTTTGATGATAGTTAATGAGCCATTCAATTCGTACCATACATGTTTTAATTCAGCAAAAGTACAAATTCCCTGTATATTGATTAAAGTTTCAAAATCTCTGACGGGTAAATTAGCTTTGATAAAGTTATCGGTTAATAACTTCCCATTTTTAACTAACCGAATAGGCGTACCATCAATCGCATCTCTTAAATGTGAATTTTTTGATTTAATAAATCGAATTAAAACTAATAATCCAGCCCAAATGGCGACAAGCCCTGAAGCTTGTAAAGCAGAGACAGTTGGACTAAGTAAAGCACCACCAACAAGCGCACCAATGACCATACTCCCAACCTGATCTAACTGAGACATAGGGGCAATTTGACTTTTACCAGACAATTTGACATAAATAAGTAAAATGACCAAGGCCAACAAAAACTTGGGGGCCATCTCTAATAAATACATACCTAACCTCCAGACGCACTTTGCAATATTATGTAAACAAATAAAAGTTACTGAATCTTTAATTGGTTAAAATCGACTTACTTGATAGGTATAACTTGCTAATTAATTTGAAAATAGAATGACAGATTTAACGAACAACATCACTAGTCATATTTTACTAATTGCATGATCGTGCAAAATAGTTCCACGCTAAAATATTTTGACTAAGCGAGCTTAGTAATGCTACTAATAAATAAAAAAAATAGCAACACTAGCTGTTATTGAAATGTTTCTATCAACGGCTTACTCTTCATTTTTATGAAAATAGCCTATCGACAAAATAACAACGATCGTTTAACAAAATCCGCTAGCATATTTATTTTAAGCAACAGTTAATCATGCATAATAAATATAATAAACTAATTTGACACATAACAAAGCTCATTAATGTTATTAGCTGCTTGTAAGTAAAGCTCGACATCTATTAAAATTCGGACTAGTGCTTAATAAATCTCAAGATGACTATCATATCCTACAGAATATTAATTATTATCTCACTGACCGAAACCCTATTAAAACAGCTAACAAGTTTGTCAATACTTAAATACAAAGCTATTTCATACTGACATAGTTTCTATTGATAAGAGAGGTAAATTCAATTCACTCTTTAATTTGAGATGATTAATCACTAACTATTTTATAAAACATATTTTTTAATTCTAAAACTTTTTAAATTTCAATTTTTATTCATTATTTTATTTTCAATACCAGATAATATTTCACTGATTAATCGGAGTACATTTCAAGCTGGTCACTAAATCATTTGTGCGTATTGATTTGTCACTTAGCTAAGTGTAAATTGTAATGTTCTGGCGTCAATAACAGCGTGTAATTGACAAATTTTAATGAATATTAAATGGATTTGGATGTGAAAAACTTATTAAATTTGATTGCGATTCAACAACTTTCAAAAGCAACAATTGCCTTTACTGTTGGCTTTTTTTGTATATTGGTTGGGTATGACAATATTGTTGATTTTAATACTAACTATGCTTTTGTAAAAAGTGTATTATCGATGGATAGTATGGAACCATTTTTTTCGGGAAGCCCCGCTATGACGTCTCGAGCAATCAGTAATACAACGCTCCATTTAATTGGATACTGGGTAATAATTATAGGTGAATTAATTACTGGTTTAGTCTGTCTATTTGCTTCACTTTATATGTTTGCATCAATCAACAAATCTCGATTTGTGAATGGACAAGTGATTTATTTAGTCGGAGCAACACTAGCGATTTTAATTTGGTACTTTGGTTTTGCTGTCATTGGAGGGGAATATTTTTCAATGTGGGCTAATAAAATGAATGGACAATCCAAAGCCTATACATTTGCAACATTTATATTGATCACTGCGCTATTTGTTTATATGCCTTTATTAAAAAGAGAAAATCAACTATCAAATTGAATTCAAACCTACTTTTTATACAACTAAAAGTCGAACTGATTGGAAAGATGGATTTTAATCTTTTTAATTTTATTTAAAGAGTAAAATCCATATTAAAAAATAGCCTGTTAACTTAGCTAAACTTGCTGACAACTAGGACGAATGATAATCTCATTTAAAGTAGTATCTACAGGTGAATTAATAGTAAAAGCAATCACTTGAGCAATGCGTTCTGGAGCAATAGCGACTTGTTGATAAAGTTTATCAATAGCGGGCTTAATATCTTGGTCGGTAATAGTATGAGTAAGCTCAGTTGCAATTGCGCCGGGTGATATTACACTGACTCGTATATTACTCTTTGCCAAGGCTTCTTCTTGCCGTAAACTATCGCTAATAGCTAACACCGCTGATTTTGTTGCGCTATAAACACCACCGCCAGGATGAGTTAAATGCCCAGCTATAGATGAAATATTAATAAAATGACCTTGTTTCTTTTGTCGCATCGGTAATAATGCTGCGGCAATGCCATATAAAGTACCTTTAATATTAACATCGATCATTTTTTCCCATTCATCGACTTTTAATTTATCAAAAGTTGATTGTGGCATTAAACCGGCATTATTGATCCAAACATCAATTTGACCATATTCATCCAGCGCTTTTTTCGCTAACATATCAACGTCATTTCGTTTTGTCACATCCGTTAATTGATAAGTCGCAATGCCACCAGCAGCGGAGATCTCAGCAACGATTTTCTCAAGTTTATCTTTACGCCTTGCGCCTAATACAATTTTATTACCTTGGACTGCAAGTAATTTAGCTGTAGCTTCACCAATACCACTCGATGCACCTGTTATGACAATAACCTTTTGTGAATTTTGCTTCATTATTTGTCTCCTTAACGCCTGTTTATTTCAAAACATTGACGAATGCCTGAGCTAATGCATCAGCTTGCTCATTACCAACTTTAGATTGCAAGATATCTCTAAGTTCACGAATTTGATCGTGAGTTAAACCTATATTCATTGCCATATGTATGTGTGATTGAAGTTGACTGTCAACACCACCAAGGCTCGCTAATGCAGCAATAGTTGCAATTTCACGGCTTTGATAATCAATATTATTACGTCCAAAAATATCACCAAATAAGTGAGCTTTTAAAAACTGATTAATTGCGGGAGCAAAATCCATCAAGCCGCCAGAAACAGGTTGTCCGACTAAATAAGTTTGAATCTCGGTACCTAACTGCAGACTGGTTTTATCGGTGGGTAAGGGATCAGGCTCTTTCCCCATCACATCTATAATGCCGTTTTGATGACGTTCATCCAAAAGTTGCTTAAAAGTTCCAATAGCATTTAAACTACGCGGAAAGCCAGTGTAAGCATACATTTGAACAAGTACTTCTTTAATTTCGTTTATCGTTAAACCATTATCTAATCCTTCTATTAATGACACTTTTAGCTTTGGCATATCACCCTGAGCGGTAAAGGCTGCAATAGGAATAATAAATTGTTGTTTTACGGTTAATTGATGGTTATCCATAGTTGATGCCTCACAAATTGTTGATAAACTCCATATCATAAAAAAAGAAATAACTACACGAACTATTTTTTGCATAGGGTTTCCTGCTAAAACAAGCTCAGCGAGATAAAAGTGACTACCATACGACCACTTTTATACTTAAAAAATTACGTATAAACTAACAGTATAAATATTGATTAAAAATGCAAATTAATAAGTTAACTTCACTATTTGCTTAATAATTATTTTTTATCGTAATATTGTTCATCGGTCACTTTTTCTAACCATTCAACATTTTTACCATCGAGTTCCTCAACCACGGAAAGATGAGTCATAGCATTGTGTGGTGATGCACCATGCCAATGTTTTACACCCGGTGGGCAAGTAATTACATCACCAGGATGAATTTCGACAATAGGACCGCCCCATTCTTGAGTAAAGCCAACACCGGAAGTGACGACTAAAGTTTGTCCTAATGGATGAGTATGCCATGCTGAACGAGCACCAGGTTCAAACGTCACATAAGCGCCAGAGGTCCGAGATGGACTCGTAGCAGGAAATAGAGGATCGATTCTTACATCACCTGTAAAAAATTTATCTGAACCTTTGATGGAAGCCTGTGCACCATTTTTGGTAACTTTTTGCGACATAGCATTATTCTCCTTAGCATAAATTCGGATTGAAAAACAAGTCACAATCATTGTTGTGATTAATAATGTTATTGATAATTTTCTCATAACAATCCCATTAGTTAATTAAAGATTATCTATGCGTTACTATAAACATATCAATTAATTATCAATAGACACAATTCTATTAAATTCTTGCCTAATAATTTCAGTTACAATATTATTTTTACTGATAAACTTTAAAATAGTTCTAACTATGTTTGGGTGAATGTTAAGGAAATCTAATGAAAAGAAGCGATCTAAACAGTGAACTTACCACAATAAATCAGCAAGTAAAACAACATATGTTACGTTGGGCTCAAACTGCGGGTGACTACCCTACTGCGATAAATGGTTTGGGTATTTATCGCCGTGACATGACAGATTATAACGAAAACTGCTTCTACCAACCACTAGTATCTATTATTATTCAAGGGAGTAAACGCTCGTTAATTGGAACCGAACAACACATTTATGGTGAAGGCGATTATCTCGTTACCTCAGTTGATATTCCAGCAGTAAACTCTATAACAATTGCATCGCAAACAGAACCGTTTTTATCCCTTGCCTTATACCTTAATACGCAAATTATCAACCAACTCATCACTGAGTATCCACAGTTAGCCAATATTAAAGCCATTCCTTTCAAAGGAATTAGTATAAAAAAAGTTGAATTAGACATACTTACTGCTTTTTTTCGATTGATCCAATTACTTGATAAACCTGAACAAATTTCGATATTAGCCCCAATGATTATCAAAGAAATCCATTATTTACTGCTTATTGGACCTTTCGGGCAACACTTGCGTTCTATCAATACAAAAGGCACACAAAGCCATCAAATTGCCTCAACAATTGATTGGCTAAAAAATCACTATAAACAACCCATCACTGTTGAAGCTTTAGCCGAAAAAGCCAATATGTCATTAGCGACGTTTCATCGTCATTTTAAACAGGTGACCACGTTAAGCCCATTACAATATCAAAAACAATTACGTCTTTATGAAGCTCGTCGTTTAATGTTGTCAGAAAATTATCATGCTAATAGTGCCGGACTTGAGGTCGGTTATGAAAGTCAAACGCAATTTAATCGGGAGTATAAACGTTTATTTGGTACATCACCCTATAAGGATATTAAAAATCTTCAGTAACCCAAAAATAGTAACTTCTAAGCTTGTATCCAATACAAACAATACTTAACCTAAATAAACTAACGATCGAATAAATCAGTAACATCAAAATCGCAATTTATCAATATTACCTTGCGATAGATCATAAAAAATAAATAAAATGGATGTACAATGATAGATTTAGACACATTAAATAGCGCTAAGCAGTATTAAGTGTAAGTAGGCGATAAACTAACTGGTGAACAATTAAATTGTCAAAAATCTTTCATACATGATAAAAAAGACAAAAAATCCCTTATCAATTAAATAATGAAGATTAAAAGGAGTATTTAAATGACTCAATCAAGACATAAAAACGGACTTAACAATATTGAACAACTATACGGTGAATTAGGTGCAAATGGACTAACACAAAATGCTAAACTCGCACCTAAATTTGATGAATATATCTGTGATTTTGCTTATGGTGATATCTATAGTAGAAAGAGTTTATCTTTACAACATAAACAGTTAATCACTATTTCTTCGTTAATCACGCAAGGATGTGTTGAAGATGAATTAAAAATGCATATTCATGGAGGACTTAATGCCGGATTAACAGAAGAGCAGGTTTTAGATATTTGTGTGCATTGCTTGCCTTATGTTGGCTTTCCTAAAGTCACCAGTGCATTAAAAACGGCCCATCAAGTTTTTAATGAACGAAAAAAATAAACGATAATCTATTAACGTTTAATCATACACAGGCATAATTATTTCTTACCACTAAGTTTATAAGTTTCTTGCTAAATTTTACATAAGCAGAAACTTATAACAACCGATTACCTAAACTTCATTAATTAGAATTTTATACTGGCTTAAAATTTAATAATAAAGTTAGCATTAAATTTATTTGAGTTGTTTTTTTTAAACGCTTCGAATAAAAGAAGAAATATTAAGTACTATTTTAACTTATGTTTTCTGATTGCTTAATAGATAAAAATTCGTATTTGGAGCGGGAAACGAGGTTCGAACTCGCGACCTCAACCTTGGCAAGGTTGCGCTCTACCAACTGAGCTATTCCCGCATAAGATGTGCTTTAAATGGTGCCCGGGGCGAGACTTGAACTCGCACGACCAAAAAGGCCGAGGGATTTTAAATCCCTTGTGTCTACCGATTTCACCACCCGGGCTCAAAACTAATTACTTAAACGTAAGTGCGTTTTGAATGCTGTGCATTTTACCCATCTTAATTTTAACGTCAACAAAAAAATCAAAATAATTGATCAACTGCTCAATGTTTGTCACTTTTTTAAAGAATATTTAATCTTCTACATTAAAAATGAACAATTTTACTCATTAGAAATTATTTAATTCAACCTGACAAAATAAAATGGATAAAGAATAATTAAAATTTAAACACTAAACGATGAACCACAGCCACATGTAGTTGTTGCGTTCGGGTTATCAACAACAAAGCGTGAGCCTTGTAAGCCTTCAACATAATCAATAGTACCACCAACAAGATATTGCAGGCTCATAGGATCAATCACCAATGAAACACCATTTTTTTCGATGGCTAGATCATCTTCGTTGACTTTTTCATCAAAGGTAAAACCATATTGAAAGCCACTACAACCACCACCTGTAATATATACTCTTAATTTAAGATTCGGGTTTTCTTCTTCTGTTACTAATGATTTGACTTTATTTGCTGCAGCATCTGTAAAGTTAATCGGTAAAGCATCGCTCATTTTTTTCTCCTAATTTAATTGTTCTTATTATATACCTTTGCTACCACAAAATACAAAATGGAAACTGCTATTAGATAAATTTATACTAATCATCTTGAATTTAAGTTAATTTTATGAATAAATACTGCAACTAATTTTTATCAAAAAAACATGATTATGATAAATAAATTCAAATCTGAAAAATGTTACAAGCAAGCCATGTCGGTTATGCCAGGTGGGGTTAACTCACCGGTTCGAGCATTTAATGGCGTTGGAGGTACACCGCTATTTATTGAGCGAGCCAATGGCGCTTATATTTATGATGTCGATAACAAGGCCTATATCGATTATGTTGGTTCATGGGGGCCAATGATTTTGGGTCATAACGATCCAGATGTTGCTAATGCCGTTATCCATGCGGTACACAACGGATTAAGTTTTGGTGCACCAACCGAGATTGAAACTAAATTAGCAACGCTTGTCACCGAACTGATACCTTCGATAGAAATGCTACGAATGGTGAATTCTGGAACTGAAGCCACAATGAGCGCTATTCGTCTTGCTCGAGGTTTTACCGGTCGAGATAAAATTATCAAATTTGAAGGGTGCTACCATGGACATGCCGATTATTTGCTTGTAAAAGCAGGTTCTGGAGCGCTTACATTTGGTCATCCGACTTCCCCTGGTGTTCCAAAGGATTTTGTTAAGCATACACTTGTATGTGATTATAATTGTCTTGAATCAGTAAAAAAACAATTTGAACAATACCCTAATGAAATTGCCGCCATAATTGTTGAACCGGTTGCAGGAAATATGAACTGTATACCCGCCAACAAAGCATTTTTACAAGGCCTTCGAGATCTTTGTAATCAATACAATAGTTTATTAATTATTGATGAAGTCATGACTGGTTTTAGAGTTGCACTTGGTGGTGCGCAAGATTATTACGGTGTAACGCCAGATCTAACTTGCTTAGGCAAAATTATTGGTGGAGGAATGCCCGTTGGTGCATTTGGTGGTCGTGCAGAAATAATGAATCAACTTGCACCGACAGGACCAATTTACCAAGCAGGAACACTGTCTGGTAATCCAGTAGCGATGGCAGCAGGATTTACTACCTTAACCAAGTTAACCGATGTCGGTATTTATGATGATCTTGATGAAAAAACAACGACGCTAGCAAATGGCTTATTGTCGGCTGCAAAACAATACGATATTCCTTTAGTCGTCAATCATGTTGGCGCAATGTTTGGATTATTTTTTACAACTGCTGATGAAGTAACCACTTATCAAGATGTAATGAATTGTGATATTGAATTATTCAAAAAATTCTATCATTATATGCTCGAAGAAGGCATCTATTTCGCTCCTTCGGCCTTCGAAGCTGGATTTATGTCACTTAAGCATTCTAATACAGAAATCAATAAAACCATCGATGCAGCAACGCGTTTTTTTAGCAGCATTAGCAAACAAAAAAACAAAGAGTATTAATACTACTATCAATGAAAATATTAAACTATTAACATAGGTAACAAACATATGGTTAATCCACTAAAAGAAGGTGAAAAAGCACCTCAGTTTTCGCTACCAGATCAAGATGGAGAATTAATAAGTTCGAAAGATTTTAAAGGTCAACGTATTTTGATTTATTTTTATCCAAAGGCGATGACACCCGGTTGTACAGTACAAGCATGTAATTTACGTGATGCTATAGATGAGTTTAAAAAATACAATGTGGTGATAATTGGAATTAGTACTGATAAGCCAGAAAAATTATCACGATTTGCTGAAAAAGAATTATTAAACTTTACGTTGCTTTCTGATGAAAATCATGAAGTTTGCCAAGCTTTTGGTACGTGGGGTGAAAAAGAGTTTATGGGTAAAAAATACGATGGTATACACCGTATTAGTTTTTTAATTAGTAAAGATGGCAAGATTGAAAAAGTCTTTAATGATTTCAAAACTAGCAACCATCACGAAGTGGTTTTAGATTACCTTAAAAACCACGCTCAATAATTTAAAAAGCAGATTAAATCATTAATCTGCTTTCTCTTGTTTTACTTCATTCGTATTTAATTCTTCTGTTTTTGGCCAGGCATTAATAATAGCTTTGACTAACGTCGCTAAAGGTATAGCAAAAAATATTCCCCAAAATCCCCATAATCCACCAAATACTATTACAGCTACAATAATGACTAAAGGATGAAGATTAAGTTTTTCAGAAAATAGACATGGCACAAGCAAATTACCATCTAATGCTTGAATTAAAACATAAAAGAAAATCAAATACCCAAATTCAGCACTAATGCCCCATTGGAAAAGAGCAATTAAAACAACTGGAATACTTGAAATAATAATACCTATATAAGGTACTAAAACTGAAAGACCAACAATTACCGCTAGCAATAAACCATAATCTAAACCAAAGTACCAAAAAGGAATATAAACACACACCGCTAAAATAATAATATGTAACACATTACCTACAATATAGTTAGATATTTGCAAATCCATTTCAGCAGCAACTTGATTTAAAATGCTACGATTTCTTGGTAAAATTTTAGAACAGTATCCCCATATTTTAGTTTTATCTTTTAATAGAAAAAACATCATAATAGGTACCAATACTGCATTAATAACTACCGATACCAACCCGAATAACGACACTATTGAAAACTGCAATAATGAATTACCTGTTTGTACAAACTTATTAGTAATACCTTGAATAATTGAATCAAATAGTCCGACATCGATCAATTCAGGATAATGTTGTGGCAATGAAGTGAGAAAGTTATTAGTAAAATTCAACATATTTGGAATATTGGTAATAAGACTCACACCTTGTTGCCAAACTAAAGGAACTAAGATCATAAATCCAGCTAAAACGATCAAAATAAAAACAAGTAGGACAATGATAACCGCTAATGTTCTTGGGACCTTTCTTTTATTCAGATAATTGACAGGTGTATTAAGTAAATAAGAAAGCACGATAGCAATTAAAATTGGTAATAATATTTTATTGAAAAAATAGATGATAAAAAAAAGAAAAATGATCACAGCCATTAATGAAACAACATGAGGATCACTAAATCGCCTTTTATACCACTCAATAAACAGCTTTAACATGCAAATACTCCTAATTTTGCTTTCTAATTGTATCCAATCATCGTTTTTAGTTTAGTTATTTTTTAAATCCACCCAAAATCCCACGGGTAATTTGTTTGCCAATTTGATTAACAACTTGTCTGGTTGCACTTTTAACGACTTGCTGCGCTAATCCATCGTGTTGCCCACCTCTTGGCCCTTTGCTACCAAAAATTAAAGAACTAAGCAAATCCATTATGCCACCATGGTTTTGTTGGTTTTCTCCAGCTTGATCACCTTGTTGTTTAGATTCTGATTGGCTGGTAGTTGAATTATTAAAGCTGAAACCAGCCTGAATTTTTTCATAAGCAGACTCTCGATCGAATGTTTGCGAATATTTTTTATAGAATGGTGATTCATGGATGATGGCGACTTGTTTATCTTCTGGCATAGGACCCATTTGTGAACAAGGTGCAATAACAAATGCACGTTCCACCATATTAGGACGGCCTTTCTCATCGAGAAACGAGATCAATGCTTCCCCTACTCCTAGTTCCATAATTGCTTTTTCTGTGTCAAAACTTGGATTAGCTCGCATTGTTTGTGCGGCAGTCTTAACAGCTTTTTGATCTTTAGGGGTAAATGCACGTAATGCATGTTGCACTCGATTACCTAATTGACTAAGTACTGTATCGGGAATATCGGTAGGATTTTGTGTCGCAAAATAAACGCCAACGCCTTTAGAACGAATCAAGCGCACCACTTGCTCTATTTTTTCTAGTAATGCCGGTGAAGTATCATTAAATAGTAGATGCGCTTCATCAAAAAAGAAGATAAGTTTAGGCTTTTCAAGATCGCCAACTTCGGGCAGATGCTCAAAAAGTTCTGATAGCAGCCATAATAAAAACACCGAATAGAGTTTTGGCGAATTATATAATTTTTCTGCAGACAAAATATTAACAACGCCACGACCTTGATCATTGATTTGCATTAGATCTGCAATCTCAAGCATAGGTTCTCCTAAGAAAAATTCTGCACCTTGTTGCTCAAGTGTCAATAAACTACGCTGAATAGCACCAATTGAGGATGCAGAAATATTACCATATTGAGTTGTAAATTTTTTCGCATTATCGCCAATAAACTGAATCAGTGAACGTAGATCTTTAAAATCAATTAAAAGTAAACCGTTATCATCAGCAATTTTAAAAATAAGCTGTAAAACGCCCGCTTGGGTTTCATTAAGATTTAATAATCTTGCTAGCAGAATCGGTCCGATATCAGAAACAGTACTGCGAACAGGTATCCCCTTCTGAGCAAAAACATCCCATAATTCTATAGGACAAAAATCGGGGGTCCAATTTGAAACGTGAATATTATCTAAGCGCGCTTGCAATTTAGGCGTTAAAACCCCTTTTTCGCCAATACCTGTTAAATCACCTTTAACATCGGCTAAAAAAACCGGCACACCAATTTGTGAAAAGCTCTCAGCCATTTTTTGTAATGTGACCGTTTTACCTGTTCCAGTCGCGCCTGTTATCAAACCATGTCGATTTGCCATTGAAGCAAGAATAGACAAATCTTTACTATCACTTTTTGCAATAACAATCGATTCACTCATGGATTAATCCTCATAAAAATTGCTATTAAAACAACTAAGAATATTGTAAGCTGAAACAGCATTAACTGCTATTATTATATCAAGTAGAAATAAGGAGTTACTATGTTCCCTGAATATCGAGAATTAATCTCAAAATTAAAAAGCACTGATTTACACTTTCAAAAATTATTTGATGAGCATAATGAATTAGATCAAAAAATTAAAAACATTGAATCAGGCATCGCTGTCGATACATCTGAAATGTTAGAAACATTGAAAAAACAAAAATTAAAATTAAAAGATGAACTTTATGAAATACTAAAAAAGGCGTCTGAGTAGCAAATTGTCATGTATTATTCGAATAATCGATTGTTGAACTTGAAAAATAAACCCCAGATTCTGGGGTTTATTACAATACTATCTACGATATAACTAGCTACTTTTCACCAATTGTTCTTGTGTTTTTTTTCTGTTTACGGCTTTTAATTAGCATAATTGAATTTTTATGTGGTGTCTTCATTTATATTTCCTTCTTATTATTGTTATATAACCTATTTTTTATAATATAGTGGTTTTATTTAAAAAATCAACTTTTGTGTTTATAGTTGCAAACGACAAGTATTTAGCCTTTACATGACTTAATTGAATTGATTTTATAAGTGATGTAACACTTACATCACTTATATTGACATAATATATTAAAACCATTGACCAAAACGCTTTATATAGATGCGTTTCATTAGTTGAGCCACACAACAATAACTAAGAAGCGTTGCAATTAACCAAGGAAAATATGTCCACGGTAAAGGCTCAAGTCCGATTAGCCCCCCTAGCGGTGAAAAAGGTATATAAATACCAATAGCCATAATAAATAATGTCATTACTATCACAGGGAAAGTGGCAGTACTTTGTACAAAAGGAATTTTTTGCGTTCTAAGCATATGAACAACAAGCGTTTGAGAAAGCAACCCTTCTATAAACCAACCAGAATGGAATAAAGCCTGTGCTTCAATACTATTAGCACTAAACACAAACCACATAAGTGCATAAGTGGTAATATCAAAAATAGACGATGTTGGCCCAATCCAAATCATAAAGCGTCTAATATTTAACGCATCCCATTTACGAGGTTTTTGTAAAAACTCTTCATCCATCTTATCCCAAGGTAATGATAGTTGTGAGATATCATATAATAAGTTTTGGATAAGCAAATGAATCGCCAGCATTGGTAAAAATGGTAGAAACGCACTAGCCACTAATACAGAGAAGATGTTACCAAAGTTAGAACTTGCGGTCATATTTAGGTATTTCATAATATTACCGAAAGTTTCGCGTCCGCAAATTACACCTTCTTCTAGTACAAGCAAGCTTTTTTCAAGCAAAATGATATCAGCTGACTCTTTCGCGATATCAGTAGCTGTGTCCACTGAAATACCAACATCTGCATCTCTCAACGCTGGCGCATCATTAATACCATCACCTAAAAATCCGACAGTATGACCATTACTTTGTAATAATCTAATGATTCGAGATTTTTGTAATGGAGTCAACTTAGCAAAAATAGTGCGTTGCTCAATTTGCTCTTTTAACTCAGCGTCACTCATTTTTTCAATGTCGTTACCAAGTAAAGGTATACCCGGTTCTAAGCCAACTTCTCGGCATACTTTAATCGTGATGATTTCATTGTCACCAGTTAGAACTTTAACGCCAACACCATGTTCATTTAATGCAGAAATAGCTTCATATGCACTCTCTTTAGGTGGATCTAAAAATGTCAAAAAGCCACGAATTGCTAATGCTTTTTCATCTTGCACATTGTATTGATTTTTTGTTTCACCTGCGGCAATATTTTTCACGCCAACAGCTAATACTCTAAATCCATCTTTATTATAATTATGAGCAAGTTCAATCAGCGCTTGTTTGCGATTATCGTCTAATGGTAAATATTCACCATTTTCATAAACATAACTCGAAATAGACAGCATCTCTTCAACTGCCCCTTTACAAATCATTAAATGACTATCATCAGCATTTTGCACCACTACAGATAAACGTCGACGGACAAAATCAAACGGTAATTCATCAATTTTTTTATAAAGGCCAACACCCACTTTTTTAACACTGGTTTTTTCTTCAGCAAAACGAATGATTGCTTTATCCATCAAGTTTTTCATCCCACTTTGATAGTAACTATTAAGCCATGCCAGTTGTAAAACAGATGGATCAACTTGCCCATTGATGTCTAAGTGATGTTCTAAAATGATTTTATCTTGTGTTAATGTACCTGTTTTATCTGTACATAAAATATCCATCGCCCCAAAGTTTTGAATAGCATTTAAACGTTTCACCACCACTTTTCGTTTTGCCATGCCAACCGCACCTTTAGCTAGATTTGCACTAACAATCATTGGTAACATTTCTGGCGTTAACCCGACAGCAACAGCTAATGCAAATAGTGTAGCTTCGCCCCAATCTCCTTTTGAAAACCCGTTTATTAAAAGGACAATTGGTACCATAATCAGCATAAAACGAATCAGTAACCAACTTACACTATTCACACCTCGGTCAAATGAGGTTTCAGCGCGAGAACCAACAATAGATTTAGCCAATGAACCAAAGTGGGTATCTGCTCCAGTAGCTACAACAATTGCTTTAGCCGTACCACTCACCACATTGGTACCCATAAAGCAAACATTGTTCACATCAAGAATATTATCTTTAGAGATATCTGTTTGATTAATCTGATCACTATTTTTTTGTGAAACGGCGCCTAATGTATCGTATTTTTCAACGGGAATTGATTCACCGGTTAACACCGCTTGACTCACAAATAAATCGCGAGACTCAATTAATCGAATATCAGCTGGTATCATGTCACCAGCCGACAAATAAACAATATCTCCTGGCACGATTTCATTTAACGGAATTTCGTAATGCTCAGGATTCATATCTTTATGTGGACGCCTTAACACGGTAGCGGTTGTGCGAATCATCGATTTTAATGCTTCCGCTGCTTTATTCGATCTAAACTCTTGCCAAAATCGTAATAAACCACTGAGTGTCACCATCGTTAATATGATAATAATACTTGTTAGGTCGGTTTCTTCGCCTTTTTGTAAAGGTAGCCAATAATCAGTAACAAAACTGACAATGGCTAAAATTAGTAACACAAAAATAAAAGGATTATTAAAGGCCATCAATAATTGCACAATAAAAGAGGGAACTTTTTCTCGTGCGACTTCATTTTTTCCATATTGTTCGATTCGTTCTTTCGCATTTTCTTGCGTTAAGCCTGAGAGGCTGGTTTGATATTTGGATAAAATAGTTTCAAGACTATTTTGAGCCTCTTTAATTGCTTTCACACCGACTTGATTTTTGTTATTTATATTTGATATATGCTTTGTCATCTTTTGTACCTTCACTCATCATTTTTTGACAAAAAGATCCCGTCATCTAGTTGGCAAATCAACTACAGACAATCAAAATTTGTGAATAACCATAAATTTATTGCATAGCAAAACTAACCTTGTAGATAGGTATGCCGCAAAAATCTATTAGTTTTAAGAAAATTAAATGTGTATTAGATACAACTCGGTGGTTCTAAATGTTTTTCAGAAAGATATAAAACACATAGCATATGTGTATGTGCGCAATGATGTTTTGAATTTATGTGATAGCGTGTAGAAAAATGCATATCGTTCACCGTTACCGTTTATCAATTTTCGGCTTGTGAACTGAAAAAATGAATATTTAGACAGGTCATTAACCGATGGTAATTTGTTTTAATTTGTCTCCCCAGCTGTTGGGGTGACCCGAATGAGCGTCCATATTTCTCCTGTAAACTGAACTAAACCCTTTGCGTTTCAACTTTCCCTAACCCTCATTTTTAACCACCTAATAGTTAAAAAAGTAAGAAAAGCCCAAAGGCGGGCAAGTTATACGCTTTTAAAAAAAAGAAGTCAACCTATTATGGCAAATAATGGCTTTGAACGCTTAAAAACAGCACTTATTGTCTTAACTGCAACAATTTTAGTGTAGAATTGATACACGTTTTATCCATAATCCGTTACAATAAGATAACTGTTTAAACTAGGGTAAATAGAATGGAATTTAGTACATTATTTAATGATAATTGGCTCAACTTAATCGTTATTTTTGCGCTATCAATAATTGCGTTTGTTTTCAAAAAAAAACCTAAAAGCAACTATTTTGAAAATATTATTAAGTACACTGATATTTTAGAAAAAACACCACAGCCACAATATCAAAAAGACTATTTAAACAATATTAAAAAGAAATTACTCTGGGAAAAAGTTTGTTTTTATCGTTCAGGTAATCGTAACAAGGAGAGAATTGCTATATCCTTAATCAATAGCGATATTTACAACATTATTGATTTAACACAGTTAAATTCATTAACCCAATACTTTGCTATTGAGAAAAATAAAATTTACCCTTTAAAACTTTTTCTCGTTAAAGAATTTGTTGTGAGCTGTATAGCTGCTGTTATTGCTATTATTTTTGTACTATCTAATCTCAACACTATTTTTAAATCACCTGAAATTATCAGTGTAATCATTGCTATATTAACCATTTTTATCATCACAATTATTATTAGCCAATTTATTGTGCCTGTAATAAAAAGACTCAATATGCTTAGATTGATTCTTAAGGATAACGATTTCCTTAATCGAGCCAATCACCAACTTGCCGTTATTATTGAAGATGATCAGAAAATCAATATATCCATTGCCGAGCAAGTTTTTGTCCAAAATGAGCAAGAGAGCGATAACAAGAATTAAAAATAAGTAATAACATGTCACACTGACAAATAACCGGATTTAAGTATCATTTTTAAATCAAGAAAATTAAGATTGAATATTTAATCGACTATTTCTGAGTTGCTCAACTAAATTCACCAGTGATGAATTTAGTTGGCACATAAATTCCTGATAAGAAAATTCCTTTTTACTTATTTGATCTAATTGTAATTCCCAATGGGCCGTCATATCTGGCATAGACATTGTTTCTGGGATTGAAAGTATCAAATTTCGGCCAACTTGCGTTGATCGAATAGATTTACCTTGTCGAGTTAAAAACTGACGCTTAAATAAAAGTTCAATGATGCCGGCTCTAGTTGCTTCAGTGCCTAATCCATCTGTCTCACGCAATATTTTTTTTACCTCTGGATCTTTGACAAATCGCGCAATACCGGTCATAGCAGAAAGCAATGTGGCATCAGTAAATGGCCTTGGTGGCACAGTTTGTTTGTCCACCAGTTCAGCATCAATACACTGAACGCTATCACCTTTTTTTACTAATTTAGTTAATAAAGGGCTATTTTCACTACTCTCTAATTCCCCATCATTTTGACTATTTTTATTGCTGAATAATACTTTCCATCCCTCATCAATCATTTGATTAGCCTTCGCAATAAATTTACCACCTTCAATATCAACATCAATTTGTAATTCTGCATATTTATAAGCCGGATAAAATTGAGCCAGATACTGAGTTGCAATAACTTGATAAACCGATTTTTCATGCTCTGATAAATTATTCATTGAGACTTTGCGTAAAGTAGGAATAATGGCATGGTGAGCTTCGACTTTTTTATCATTCCAAGCTTTGGAACGTAAAGTAAAATTAGCATTATCCACAGCAGTTTGCAGTTGTGGGCAATTATTTTCGATAGCAGATTTTACACCATTAATTTGCTTTAGATGATCTTGGGGTAAAAATCGACAATCAGATCTTGGATAGGTAATTAATTTATGTTTTTCATATAAAGATTGGCAAATATCTAATACTTCTTGAGCACTTAATCCATTTTTTTTAGCCATCTCAATTTGTAAAGCAGATAAATTAAATGGCTGTGGTGGAGCTAACTCTTTCTTTTTATTACTTACTTTATCGATAATGCCTGTTTGGTTTTTTATTCTTTGACAAACGTTCTCAGCCAATTTTTTAACTAATATTCGCCCCTCCTCATCTTGATAAGGGGAACAAGCTTCACTTGGTTGCCATTTGGCTTTAAAGATCTCTTTATGTTTGGTTTCTAAAACGGCATAGACTTCATAAAAAGATTTAGGAACAAACTGTTCAATATCTAAATCACGCCTTACCACTAAACCTAATACAGGCGTTTGTACACGCCCAATTGATAATACACCTCGGTAACCATTTCGTTGCCCAGCTATAGTACACAATCGGCTCATATTAATCCCATAAAGCCAATCAGCTCGAGCCCTAGCTAATGCCGAGGTCGATAAAGGAATAAAATCTTGGTTGCTACGTAACTGTTCCAACGATTTTTCTACAGCACTAGCATTTAAATCACTAATCAAACAACGTTGAATGGTTTTACGTTTTTCTGGTAATAATTGACAATAATTGAGCACTTCATCAACCAGTAATTGCCCCTCTCTATCGGGGTCGCCGGCATGCACTATTTGACCGGCTGATTTAATCAAATCGACCAATATAGTGAACTGTTTTTCAGTACTACTTTTTGGCGTTAATATCCATTTTTCGGGCACAATAGGCAAATCAGCGATAATCCATTTTTTATAACGTTGATCATAGGCTTCAGGAGTAGCTTGTTCTAATAAGTGACCAATACACCAACTGACAATATCCCCATTGCTGGCTTTAATAAAACCATTACCTTTTTGATGAGGCTTAGGTAACACATCAGCAATAGCTCTTGCCAAACTTGGTTTTTCGGCGATAAAAAGACGATAGAATTGATTAGATTGCATAATAATTTATATTAATCATGAATTCAAAATAGTATAAGCTTGATAAGATTTATTTGGTTTAAAGCCTAGTTTAGTTGTCATTTTTAAAAACGCATGGTTATGCGCATCCCATTTGGGTGATATCTGACGTACCAGACAGGTTAAAATTAACTTTGCTGAGCAAATCAAACCAAGACCTTTCCATCTTTGTTGCGCTAGTGTGTCGACTTCTATTTCAATACCATTATCATATGCCAAATAAGATGACACCCCAGAAACATTAATGTTATCTTTCAAAATAACACATCCTAACCCATATTTTGTCAACGCAGAATAAGCGTTAAAATTGTTGCATAAATGCTTAGACCATTCAAGCGATGTAATCTGTTGATAATTATTTTCATCAATTGCTTCTAGTTGATAATCTTCAAATAATTTTGAAACAATAGCTTGTAGCATTTGACCTTTAAATAATGGCTCAAAATAAAAACTATAACGGGTTAATTTTTGATAACTACTGGGATATGTCCGTTCAATCAAACTTTGCCAAATTTGATCATCTGCAATAACAATAAAATAATTGTTATTATAAATTGTTGGAGTATAGCTGAGCATATCCTGATTGGGGCAATCTGCACAAAAAAAGAAACAACCGACACTCACTACTGCTGAATACGGTTGTAAAGCGTTATCTGTGTATGCATAACCAATATTGCCTTGCCAATAAGTCAGCAAAAGAGATTGATGAAATTTTTCAAATAACGGCTTGATAGCTTTAACATCGGTAACAATATGAAAGTTCACCATCATCTACTCTGTTTGACTAAAAAGTTCACTGTTTTACCACCATTTTTTGCATTTCAGCCATATTACCGAACCAATACAAATCACTATAATTATTAACACTAAACCTAGAAAGGACCAACTCTTTTCACTCATTGGAATACCCGCTAAATTTACGCCTAATAAGCTTGTTAAAAATGTAATTGGCGTAAAAATAATGGTAAACAGTGACATTAAATAAATTCGTTTATTGGTAGATTCAGCCAAAAAGCTATTAATTTGTTCCATAATTGATGCCAATCGTAATAAACAACTGTCAATATCAGAGACATAATGACTTTGCTGATTAGAAATATCATGCAAACGTTGGCGGTCATTGTCATCAATCCAAGATATTCTTTCTGTTGAAATTTTTACAAAAATATCCCGCTGTGGCGATAATAAACGACGTAAAACAATCAATTGTTTACGTACTCTTCCTATCTCTTTATGGGAAAAAATATGCTGATTGAGTACTAAATCTTCAAGTTTAATAATTTTGTTGTGTACACTATCGAAAGACAAATTAACTTGATCACTAATCAGCTCAGAAACTTGAATCAACCAATCGGCAACATCGACAGGTCCTATCCCTTTTTCTAAATTATCTTTTAATTGAAAAATAGCATCAATTTGCTGATGTCTGGAGGAAATAATTAAGTTATCGATAATATAAAAGCGGAATGTTACAATCGGATCAGGCAACTCATTTGGTGTGAAATTAACCCCTTTTAGCACAACTAAAATACCTGAATCAAAACGAATTTCTTTCGAAATCTGATTAGGTTTAATTAACTCGCTTTTGACTAAATCAGGAATGATCGTAGTTGAGTGTATCCAATTGATTGTTTCAGGCTTAGCAAAATCTAAATGAATCCAACAGGGTTTTTCAACGGATGCTTCACTACTTTCATCTAAGCTTACAGCTTTGCCTTTGCCATCTAATTGACAACTAAAAATAGGCTGAGATGCCAATAAGTGAGCAACAGGAATTGATTTTGGGTTGTTGAGTTGATCCATAAGCTACACCTGCAAATTAATTTTAGATAATTATATACCTAAACCAATATAAAATGCAGTGATGAATAATAGTTATTTCTAGTCAGGGTGTTAAATAAACTTGCGGAACAACTTGATTAATTGGATGCGGATATATGCCTAATTCAACTCCATACCAATGTTTAATATTATTGACAGTTATCACCTCTGCTGGTGTGCCTTGTTCAACTATCTTTCCTTGATTAAGTAATAAAATTTTATCCGCATATAAAGCAGCTAAATTAAGATCATGTAATATACAACACACAGCTAAATTTTGTTGCTTGGCTAATTTTTTTAATAACCTTAAAGTATGCTGTTGATGATATAAATCGAGTGCTGAAGTTGGTTCATCTAAAAACAGAAATTTTTCTTTTGGCGTAGGTTGCCACAGCTGGGCTAACACTCTTGCTAACTGAACACGTTGCTGTTCACCACCAGATAAACTTCGATAATCGCGATCGGCTAATTGTAAGCAATCAGTTTGCTTCATGGTTTCGAATATAGCTTGATTAAAATAATCTTTTCCATAAGGTGCACGCCCCATCGCAACGACTTCTTTAACGCTAAAAGGAAAGGTCAGTTGACTATGCTGTAACATTACCGTTCTAACTTTCGCTAACTGCTTTGCCGACCATTGATTTAGTGGTTTATTAAGTAAAAAACATTCCCCAGATGATGGCTGCTGATACCCCGTTAACAGCCTTAATAAAGTCGATTTACCCGCACCATTAGGGCCGATAATAATGACAATTTCACCAGCATTAATGGTCAAAGAAACTTCATTAATTATAGATTTATTGCCATAAGCAAATGTTAAATTATTTGCAATTAACATCATAATCAAATTCCATCTGTTACTTCTGTCTTAAAATCAGCCAAAGGAAGTAGGGACCACCAATTAGGCTGGTGAACAGTCCAACTGGTATTTCAGCTGGGGCAATCAAGGTTCGAGCTAGTGTATCGGCTAATAATAACAGGCAAGCGCCACCAAGTGCAGAACCCGGCAGTAACCATTGATGATTGGCCCCCATTCGTAAACGAATCATATGTGGAACAACTAAACCAACAAAAGCGATAATACCGCTCACGGCAACAGCTGTGCCTATTAATAATGCACAAAGTAATAATAAATATTGTTTTATACGAAGAACATTAATACCTAGATAGTGCGCATCTTCATCGCCAAGCTGCAAAATATTAAGTTGATAAGAAAGTTTAAAAATGCAAATTAATGCTGGAATGATTAGAGACATAGCAACGAGTACCAAATCCCAAGAGCCTTTACCTAAATGTCCCATTGACCACAAAGATAATTGTCTTAATTGAGATTCATCACTAACATAACTTAAACAGCCCATTACAGCCGCAATAATTGCATTAATTGCTACACCTAATAAAACCATTTTAGCTAAATTACATTGTTCGTTTAGGCTATAAAGATAAATCAGCAAGCAAATAAAAAAACTGCCGATAAAAGCGGCAACCATCTTACCGTAAAGCATCATAATAGGTGGAAAAATGGTTGGAAATAAAATCGACAATCCGACCATTAAACTTGCGCCACTACTAATTCCAAGTAGGCCTGAATCTGCTAATGGATTTCTAAATAGTCCTTGCATTACCGCACCTGAACTGGCTAATGCCATTCCGACAATAACAGCTAAAATTATGCGGGGTAAACGAATATTGAGCCAAATATTTAATATCGGATCGTCAAATGACATTGTTGCAAGTTGGGTAATGGGAAATTTGAGTGCGCCAATGTTTGCCGCAAAAATAATCAACACACAAAGGATAATCAATAATGCCCATAATATTATTCGTTGACTAACATTACCCACCAACTTACCTCACTTATAATATCAATTTGATCATATATATTTAATACATTAAGAATGAAAAGCTAGATGGGGATCGATAACACTATATGCACAATTATCAAATTGCTTATTTTCTATTTTGGTTAAAATCGTATTAGCTAGCTCTGCTCGATGGATAAAACCATGAACTTCCTGATTAAAATAACATTGCGCGCCATGAGTAATGTCGCCATCACGTAGTCCACCTGGTCGTAAAATCAAATAAGACAATGAACTTGTTTGCAGCCACACTTCGGCTAATGATTTTTCTCGAACGGCGTAACCAAAGGCTTGTTTTGCCCTAGCAGATAACGTGTTCCACGAATCACCACAGCCTAAAGAAGTGACCAAAACCATGTTGGTAATAGCCGCTTGCTCTGCACAATCAATTATCATTCGCTGTGCTGTATAGTTACCCGTTTCACCACCTAAAGTTGAAACAATAACAGAGTCAGTACCTGCATGTTCAAACATTGTATTTAACAAAGTTGCATTCGTTGCATCGCCGACATAAGTTTCAATGCCTTGTTGCGATAGTTGTTTGGCAAAATCTGCATGCCTAACTAATACAATACAACGCCAGTCAGGATGACGTTGTCTTACAAGCTGTGATAGTTGGTAACCCGTACCTTGATTTGGGCTCACCCCAAAAATGAATAATGTTTTCATAATATGTTTTAATTGAATTTTTGCATCAAAGCTCTAAATTTTTCTAGTTGATCGGTTTTAAGTTGATGATTTTCATCACGACCAACAAATATTTTAAACATTGACTGTCCCAAGTGATTTAAAAAAATCATCGATGCTGTCGACATCTTCATAAATTTTCGTTCAATAAACGCAATATATTGACAATGTTCAGCTTTAATATGACCACTTAACCCTTTTTGATGGCGTAAATTAAAATATTTTTGACTATGTGTGCCTGGCGGTAGCTCACCTGAAATTTCAGCAATAATATCGCCAGTATGAATCAAAAACATTACATCACCCCAAGTTGTTACTTCGTCCCAAATAGCATCGAAATGATCACCATCAACAATTTTAGCTTCTGGCATAGCTTGAATTACTTGCGTTAAAGTAACTTGATAGTCTTGTGCAATTTTTTCTAGCAAATCTTCTGGATTAGTTTGCATATAAGTTGCTAAGTTAGTTAAATGTGTTTGTTTATCTACCATAGAAGTATCCTTATTGATGTGATGTTATTTAGACATGTTGTTTATGATTAACCGATTTAGACATACCCTGCATCGCTTTCATTGACTGTCTAGCCGTTGCCATTTTTTGTTGCAATTCAATATGTTCTGGATTATTCAGTTGTAATAATAATTGCTGTAAAGCTTGAAGAATATTACTTGACCAATAACGTCCTGATAAAGTTAATTGCAAACAATGAGCTTGATTTTTTAATAGACCAACTTGATGCCATTGTTCAATTAAGGGATCGAATAATTCGGCATGATCGGTTAAACTATTTAGGTCAATTCTACCCTTTTCAATACCTGCTTGTAATTTATATAACCAATCGCCAATTAAAGGTTTACCCGTTAACATCATTAATGGTTTTTTACCTTGATCGAGCTGCGCATAATAACTTGCTAAATCACGATTAAGCATAAAAGATTGCCCGTCTAACCGCCCACCAGCACACGAGCCGTAAGCAAAAAAATGAGAACCTTGCTTTATCAGAAAATTATATAAATTACGTTCTCGACTAGTTTTAGACCAATGAGCATTAGTTAAATGATGCCAACCTTGTTTTTCAAGATACTTTGCGCCTTGTTGATATAGATCGCATTTATCAGTAACTGAAGGTAGCTCAATACGTTTATTTTCAACGCCCTTAGCTAAAGGAGTGGTTGGTAGTAAATTAAGTGCATACAGATCAACCCCATCAATGGGTAAATTATCGACTATTTCTAAATCTTGTTGCCAAGATTGATTAGTTTGATTAGGTAATCCAAACATTAAATCACAAACTAACGCGACACTATCTCGAGCGGCTATACGCTCAAAGCCATCAATAATTTGTTGTTTAGAGGATTGACGACCTAATCTTTGCCTAATATCCGTATCGAAAGTTTGCACACCAATCGAAAAACGATTAGCTCCAGCTTCAATATAACTATCAATGTGATCATCATCAAAATCAGAAATGCGCCCTTCTACGGTAATTTCACAATCGGGCGCTAAGGGGGCAAATTGCTTAAAATAGCGAATGACTCTAGCCAATTGACCTGCCTTCAACGCTGATGGTGTTCCGCCACCAAAATAGATTGCATGAATCGGGGCCGATTGCATGGCATTATTGGTAATTTCTAACGATATCTCTTGTAAAAGATAGTCAACATAGGTTTCGGTATTATGCTTACGTAATGGATTTTGATAAAAACCACAGAATTGACAATGAATATCACAAAAAGGCACATGCACATAAATTAACCGTTTTTTACCTTTTAATTCAGAAAATTGAATATCTTGCCACTGCTTTTCAATTAAATCTTGGCCCAACGGTAAACTTGCTTGTAAAGGCATTACTGCCCAACGATTCTTAAAAGGTAAAACGGAATTTGCAGCAAAAAAAGCACTCACATCTAACGATTTCATAACGACTATGTGTAAATAAAATTTGCCAAGATTAAATAATAATTATTATCATTTATCA